>JAQBBT010000022.1:0-5159 GCA_032125915.1 Nitrososphaerota archaeon | reverse complement strand
ACCATCTTTGCATGAGTGACAGCACTTGCCATACCATTGTCTTTAAAGGACCCACTAGGATTGTATCCTTCTGGTTGTAACCATAAATCATCGCTTGAAATTCCAATAAATGAAGAAACTTTAGTCATGCGGTAGGGTTTTGATTGTCTGCCTTCTGCACCATCAAGAGAAACTAAAAACTTTGAACATTCTTCTATATCCTCAGTGTCAATTTCACAGAAATTTAATAATTCTCTGAATCTCCAAACCCCACTTTCATTAAAAATAATTCCCTCATCCATCATTCCTCGATGTGCAAAAATTCCCTTTAATCTCTCATGTGGTCTGTTCTTATATTTTACGTCTAAAAGATGACCTTTCTCACATTGTACATTGGTACTTTTTATTGGATATTCTAAACCACATTTGGGATTGATGCATTTTAGATAAGCGTCTCCTTGCAATGCCACTCTGAGATAACAATGATAATTTAAAGTTAAGAGTAGTTTTTTGATACCTTGTGATTATTTTTCTTACCCAAGCTTATTAGATTAGAAAATTGATGTTACAGATCTAAGATGATTTCAAATGATGATTATATAAAAAAAATATTGCGGCAGATTTTAGATTCCCATGACGTGATTCAAAACCTGAAAGACCAATCAGGAGATCTTGATATTGTTAAAAAAGAATTACTAAAAATTAATGGATTTTTTAATGTACTTGTAAAAAAACTAGGGACAGAGGGCTATCAATCTCGTGATTTATTAGAATTAAAATCAAAAATAAAAAGTTACTTGGAAAATTATTATTTTGTCCAAGAAATAGATACAATGTCTACGTTATATTCAGATGATTCAGATCGAGTGAAAAGTATGCGATTAAAAATTCTCGAAGCATTTCAAGATAGAAAACTAATTGATAAAATAGGAGAATTAATTGAAAAACTTTAAGGAATGCCTGGAAAAGAAAAAAAATGTGTTTTATGTGGGTGTAAGGATCATCGGTTAATTGGCTGTTCAAGGCACATGACAAAAAAATGTAGTTGTTACAAATTCTGAAAAAGTTTGATTTTTTGACTATTTTTGCCTAGGGCCAGATCTTTCATGGAAATTTAAACAACATTTGCATTCTTTTTTAATACATTCTTGTTCTGTATAATGATCACATATTCCACATTCACAACTTTTAGCCACTTGTTTATCCTCACTTTATTAACAATAAAAATAGCACTGCAATTTTTTATGATTTTCAGGTCAAATGATTCTATTTTGATTTTGATTTTTTTGTAATTTTCTTTGGTTTGGCCTCTAATTCCTTTTCAATCTCTGCAGCTTTATTGTCTACTGCCTTGATTATTTCTTGAATAAGTCCGTCTAAATCACTATCTTCAGCTTGGGGTTCCACAGTACTTGAAATTTCAGTAATGGTACTGGATATCTCTGCACTTACATCCTCAAAACTCTCGGGATCTTCATAGGCTACATTGTAGAGATCTTTTAAATTATTTACATGTCCAATAACTTGCTCTGTTAGAATAATTCTATATTCAGTTCCGTTGACATCCACTTGTTTTGTACTCATTATTCAGAATTCAAATTTTGATGCTTAAATGCTTTTAGTTGAATTAGATCTATACATGCTGTCTATTTTTGATAAATCAAAATGTGATATAATCCAGTGCCGCTGCATCGCTTATCAATCTGGTATGATACATTCCTACCACATATCCATTTTTGATATCGTTTGCAAGAATCCATCTATTGGTAGATGAGTAATGCCTTTTTTCTGCCATTTCTCGTTCTATTTCTTCAATATCAAACTCTGCTTCTTCTATCTCTTGAGTGGTAAGGTGTTTTATAGTAATTAGGATTTTACTGATTTTGACTCGATCTCCGAATTTCCATTTAGATGGCGTATTTTCATCAGATACCTCTAATACTTTAATTTTCATTTGTTTATTTCCGGTAGAATCATGACTTATCAAAATTCGTTCATCTGTAAATTCTTCAAAACTTATTCGCGAATATCCCTTATCATCTGCCTCAGACACTAAATCAAGTATTGATTCAATTTTTGGGGTTTCAGATTCTAATGTGTCTTTCTCTTCTGACATGATATCTATCCCTTAATTATCATTAAAAAATGATTTGATACAATTTTTAAAATTTAGGCGCTATTTCTGAATTTTGTTTTAAATGGCATGTTATAATCTTCTAGATGGATCTCTTTTCTTTCTCCATTAATCTGGGCAAATACTCTGCCCTCATATGTACATGAACAATTTGTAATTTTAATAGATGTGTCCCATACCTTGTAGAATTCTCTTAACTCTCTGCTTTCATAAATTCTTAAACCTATTCTTTTTTTTGAAAGAAATTTGAAGGCAAGAATCACCTTTCTCTTTTTGTAAATGTCAAATACATCAATCCACCTCAAGCATCTTTCAATTTGGTCTGCAGGAACAGGAAGAGATACGGCAGTTCCAGACTTTGCTTCGATTGTAAAAATGGTACTTTCTTGTGTATTTACGGCTAAAACATCTGGAAGTGCAGTACTTGGAGAGCCAAGTCTAAACGCATTCCAATTTTCAGCAGAATTAAACCGTTTAACTATGGTATCTTCCCAATGATACCCTCTCTGTCTTCGTGTGTGAGCTGCCCTTCCATGGTTTTTTGATTTCTCTTCTTGTTTATTTTTTAAAAATATGATGCTCGGTCTTGATTTCACAAAATTCTTTGATTATTCAGGATATAGAAACATGGGTAATAATGACATTACCTTGTGCTGCATATTTTTACCTTGTTTTGTACAGTTGTCCTAAAATAACAATAAAAATATCAAGTACGTCTTATTCATGATTTTTTTTTATGGATGCCTATAATTGTTGTAATTTCAATACTCTAAATTCACGTACGCTTGGGTATTTAATTTTAAAATTAAATAAAACAAGTAATGTTCAAAACATTTTATTTTGTAAAAAATTTACAGAACAATTATTCATTGTTAATCTATGTTAAAGGAATTAAAATGATTTCTCTTTCAACTGTTTGGATCTTGAACCAAACACGTCTAATATTTACATTAATAACAAATGTATCTAGTCTAAAACACTCATTTTAAAAAAATAATTGTTATTGACAATTCCACAATCAACAATGTTTACCTTCCTGTTAATTTCAGGAATGCCTGAAATAATTTCGCCTATTATTTTTATAGAATTTTCAATTTCTACAACACAAAAGTAAATATCTTCTTTTTTAGAAAATTCAATTATCCTGCCCATACGAGAACATTTTCTCCATGAATTTTCCTTTAAACATTGATTACAAAATTCTGATGGTGGCCACACGATTATTTTGCAATGATTACATTCTGATATTAGGAAATTACCTTTTTTTAATTCTGTTTCAAAATTCATTTTTCTAAAACCAACACCGTTGACGAAGTCGCAGCTGCTGACATGTTGTGAATTAGACCGACATTTGCATTATCCACTTGTCTTTTACCTGCTTTTGATTGAAGTTGCTGTGTAATTTCTATAGTTTGAGCTATTCCTGTTGCCCCCAAAGGATGTCCTGCACCTATAAGACCTCCTCTAGGATTGATTTTTGAATTTTCTGTCAAATATGCTTCTTTTACCATTTCAATACCTCCTCCTTTTTTGGTAAATCCCATTGAATCCAATGCCATAGGTTCACAAACTGAAAATGCGTCATGAACCTCCAGCACGTCAATATCGCTGGGGGTGTGGTTTGACATTTGAAATGCACTTTGGGCTGCTTGTTGTGTTGATTCCATGTTATCAAATGTTGGATTTTTTGTAAAACTTGCAGATGTTGTTTTTTGTCCAATACCTGTAATCCATATAGGATTATCCGTGAATGTTTTACAAATATTTTCTGATGCTAATAAAATTGATGCACCACCAGTACATGGTCTAGAACAATCAAGCAACCTTAAATCATCAGTTAATTTTTTGGAGTTTAATACATCTTCAATTGATACTGATTTTTGTGATAATGCATTAGGATTATTTTTAGATTGTTTGTGATTTTTTACAGACACTAAAGCAAGATCTTCATCCGTAATGGAGTGTGTTCTTTTATATGATTTTGAAAATATTGAGGCCCAAAAAATTGGATGTTTAAATTCCCCCCTCAAATTATCCCATTCTAAAATTTGTCCTGGACTATCATATCTTTCGACACCTGAAATTAAAACTAACTCTGCTAATCCTGAAACGATGTATGAATACGCTGAAACGATTGAATTTGTTCCTGAATTGCATAAACTTTCAATGGAATGTGCTATTTTTGGCTGAATACCTGCCATCTCAGATAAAATTGCTGAAAGATATTTTGAATTATTATTTGTAGAAACTAGTACTGCATCGATATCTTTTTGGTTTAAATTGGAAGTAGAGTCAAACAAATTTTTTGTAGATCTCAACAAAACTGATTCAATTTTTAAATTCTCTCTCGAAAATTTTGTTTGACCATATCCAACAATAGCAACTTTTGGCATTATTTTTCCTCAAAAAATGTGTTTGAAAATAATTTAAAAGAATCCGCTACATCTCCTATGGGATTAAATTGAATAATAGGTAGATCCACACCTGTTTCCTTGATTTTTTGTAGTTGATTAATGCATGTTTCAGGATCTCCGGCTATCGTTAGAGCATTTATCATTTTGTCAGTTACTAGCTCGTGATTTGAATTAAATCCTGATTTTTTAAATTCTTCAAAAATATTTCTTGTTTCGCTTTCAAATCCATTTTTAGCCAAAAATTCTCGATAAATTTTTCCGACTGATACATAAAACGCTAGGGTTTTTTTACATTGATTTATTGCCATTTCAGAGTCATGAGAAACACTAGTGATTATTTGACATGCTATGTCAATTTTCCTTTTTGACTGCATTCTTTGAACCATTTTTTTCATTTCATCTATTGGTCGTAAATAAAAAATCACTCCATCTGCAATATTCCAAGTTAGATCCACCATTTTTTGGTTTACTGCTGCAAGATAAATTGGAATTTTTTCCCTATGGGGTTTGATTAACAAAGTAAAATCTTTTAATTTAAAAATTTTACCTGTGTAATTAACAGGGTTTCCGGATAAAATCATTCTAATGATTTCAACATATTCTTTAATTCTTGCCACTGGATTTTTAAATTC
>JAQBBT010000021.1:0-6086 GCA_032125915.1 Nitrososphaerota archaeon | reverse complement strand
ATTTTTTGAATCTGAGTGGCGATATCCTTAATTTTTCCTAATTCCTCAACCTCAATAATTGCCACTGCGTCAAATTGACCACTGGTTGGAAAAGAATCTCGCACACAACTGACTTTACGCAGTCTAGCTGCGATCAATTTTTTAGGTGATTTTACTAAAATAATTGCCCTCACCAACCCAAATCCACCTCTACTTCAATTAACGTCTCAGTTGTTACAATTTCTTTGATTTTTTTAAGGTCAATCACCATTTGATTAATTTCATCCATAGTTCCTCGCATTATTGCACTTATGTCTGCCCTACCAGTTACCACCAGAACATCTTTGATGATTTTTCTTTTTTTCTTTAATATCAAAACAACGGCATCAACTTTTCCAGGTTTAACCGTGATTAGGCATAATGCTCTCATGTATTAGTATATGAAATAGGATCGAATAAAGATTGCTTAGTCTGAGGCTTCTTGGGATCTTGCTTCCTCAAGATATGCCCTTCTTTCTTCATTGATTTTTTCTTGATCAATTGAAAGATCATCATCTATTATAGCAATCCCATCACCATAATCTTCATTTTGTTCTTTTTTACTACTAGATTTTACCTTTGTTTTCATTGTTTTTGTCTTTGATGGTTTCTTTGCAATCTTTTTTTCTGTCATTAATGTCGAAAACCAAGAGGTGGCCTTGTTTATAAAAATTATGAAAAATAGTTATTTGAACAGAAAAAGTGCCAGGGGCGAGATTTGAACGCGCGACAGCCCGGTCTTCAGCCGAGTGCTCTCCCAGGCTGAGCTACCCTGGCACATTGAAAATTCTTTTAGATGCAAAATTAAAGTTTGTCTTTTTAGGCTTTCCAGATATTATCCTTCTTTCCTTTTCTCTTGTTAATGACACGCCCTAAAACAAAAAAAAGATCGGATAGACGATTAAGATATTTTATGCAATTTTCGTTGATCTCTTCCTGTTCTTTTAGTAAAGCAAGGCACGTCTCAGATCTCCTTACAATGGTTCTAGTAAAATGTAATTGTGATGCTGCAATATCACCTCCAGGCAAGATAAAATTAGTCAGTAGAGGTAATTCGTTTTCATAACTATCAATTGTTTTTTCAATTCTAATAATCATTGATGAAGTAACCCTATTTTCACTTTGGAGTAAATCGGAGTTAGAAAGATCAGCTCCTGCTACAAACAAATCATTTTGGATTTGTGTTAATACCTCAGAAATGTCAGAATCTAATTTGTTGGACAAAACTATTCCTAGAGACGCATTTGCTTCATCAATTGTACCATAAGCAATAATTCTTGGATTTGATTTTGACAGGCGTACATTACCTTGTAATCCTGTAGTTCCATCATCACCTGTTTTGGTATATATTTTCAATATTCTTTGTATGCTGGATTTACTATTATGTTATTCGAAAAAATAAAGTCTAGAAAAACTGATTAATCCTATCAATAACCATAAAACAATCTTGATTTTAGATTTTTTAAACATTGCAGCAAATCTCAAAAACCATTCCAAGACAAGGTTGGATTGACAAACTTTTCATAAGGAATCCAGAGTCAGTTGCAGATCATACCTACTCCATGGCAATTATCGGAATGATTCTATCTGATTCTCAAAAATACAATACGGAAAAAATATTGAAAATGATTCTTCTACATGACTTGGCTGAATCCATTACTGGAGATTATACTCCAGAACAAAAGTCAAAAGAAGAAAAAATAATTTTAGAAAATACAACTATTGAAAAAATTTTAACGCATTTGCCTGTAAATCTTCAAAAACAATATTTTGATATTTGGAATGAATACCAAAAAAATAACACTATAGATGCCAATTTTGTTCATCAAATAGATAAATTAGAAATGGCGCTGCAGGCAAAAATTTATTCAAAGAAAAATAATTCACTTAAGGATGTTTCATCTTTTTTTGATTCGGCACAAAAAGAAATCAACGATCCAAATCTTTTAAAATTGTTTAAAGAACTATCGGATAAATAAAATCAAGAAAAATGCCTGAAACATCAAAAGATGAATTAATTGAAGCACAGAAACAAGTTATTGGAATACTTTTTGAAGTAGTTAAAAGATTACAAGCAAATAATGACTTGGATGAAGAATATTTTCAAATAGTTTCAATAGATAAAAAAACAGAACAAAACAAAAAAAGATTGGTAGATATTATAAAAGAAAGAACTGAAAATGCAAAAATTGTGGGAAGACTTTTAGAAAAACTTGAAGATTAATCTTTTCAATTACAATCATCATCAGAAATAATTTTTAGTTTCAATGTTTGTTGAAATTTATTTTGAATGTAGTGAGCCAAATTTGTAATTCTAATTCTAGATGCTTTATTTGTCCAACTCCCCTCATTTTCAAACCATGATTCAATATCATCTAAATCATATCTTTCGCCATCTTGAATGATTATTTTAAAAATTGTTTTAATTTCTTCGATTTCAGATTCTTTCAGATTGTTTTTATCATCTATTAGCATTGTTATTTCATTTAATTTTATAATAACATTATTTGTTAAGGGCATTATTTTTCTTACATGTGAAACAAGTCATCATATTATCTAAACTTATTCATAATTATGTTGAATCATGTCTTTGAACCAAAAATTCTAAAATAGTTTTAATGTTGATCTTTTATTTATTTTAAAGAACACATGAAATTTATTTTATTGTAAGAAAGTAAATGATAATTATGCAAAATAATGACATGGTAAATCCAGTATTCTTTAGTATTCATAAAAGTAAAACTTGCTAAAATCAGGGATTAACAACGATATTTTTGATTTTTATTTTATTAATTCTCATTCATTTAATTTTTTTATGAAAAAATTTGTGATTGTTTTTATATTCTTTTGAATTTCAAGATTTATGCAGTATTTTCAAGCTTTAAAGCTTGGCCAAAAAAGAGTGGCAGTGTCAAGAGAATATCTAAATAAAATCACTGATGGCAAAGCCATGCCAGCTTTAGCATTAAGGGATAACAAAACTAATGTCTGGGATCCTGTAGGGGAGGAAAATTTGTATGCCTTTGTTGATGAGACTGCAGGATTTGTTTTAACTGATACAAGTGGGTATATTCTAGCTTTGGTGGATAAAAATGGCACTTCAAAATCAATTGTGCAGGGAGTTACCAAAGAGCAAAAAGAACAATTTGAAACAGCATTCATGTCCGATAAAATTGCCGAATATAAGGGAAAGGTAATTTTGCCCGTATAGATAAATTAACAAATTTTGTGCTTAAATTTATCCCCAAACCTTTTTGAGGGAATGCTCATGAATTTATTTGATGAAAAAATATTCTCAAGAAGTTGAGGTTAGCGGTCATCTAATTGACTCTATGATTTTAACAAAAATCTTCGATAAGATTATGAATCATGGTGGAGAATTTGAGATTTTAGAATTAACTGTGGGTAAAAAGAAGAAAGATTCCAGCTACGTTAAACTTTTAGTCACCGGAAAAAATACACAACATCTCGAGGAGATCACAGATGATATTCATAGGGAGGGGGCTACTCCACATAATGAAATACAAGTAAAATTAAAAAAAGCAGCAAAAGATATGGTAATGCCTGATAACTTCTACAGCACTACAAATAACGAAACTTGGATTTTTCATAACAACTCATGGCTTCAAGTTGAGAATCAGATGATGGATAAGTGCATTGTAGTAAAAAAAAATAGTGCTTTTTGTATTCCAATAAGAGATGTAAAAAAAGATGATCTAGTGGTAGTGGATGAGATTGGTGTTAAAGTAACACCACCTCAACGACCGCGAGACCAAGCAAATATTTTTTCATTTATGGGAAGTAGTAGTTCCAGTGAAAGACCAACCCAACACATTGCAAAAAAAGTTGCACAAGATATAGTTCAAACAACAAAAAAAGGGGGGAAAATTATTCTTGTTGGAGGTCCTGCTATTGTACATACTGGTGCTGCAAATTCAGTCGCAGAGTTGATCAAAGGTGGGTATATTCATGGAATACTGGCAGGTAATGCATTGGCTGTTCACGATATTGAATATGCCACGTTAGGTACCTCCTTAGGAATGTATGTGCATGATGCAACTCTTGCTAAACGAGGCCATAGAAACCACATGGATACTATTAATGCTGTTTTCAAGGCCGGTTCTATTCCCAAAATGGTCCAGCAAAAAAAACTAAAAAGTGGTATTTTTTACGAATGTGTGAAAAATAAGGTTCCATATGTTTTGGCAAGCTCGATAAGAGATGATGGACCTTTACCTGATGTTATTACTGATGTTGCAAAAGCCCAAAGAGAGTACAAAAAAGTCCTAAAAGATGCAAGTATGGTCATAATGATTTCAACCATGCTGCACTCTATTGCAACAGGAAACATGCTTCCATCAAGTGTCAAGGCAATTGTTATTGATATCAGTCAACCTACCGTAACAAAATTAATGGATAGGGGAACTTGGCAAGCGTTGGGGATAGTAACCGATGTAGGTGCATTCTTGCCCATGGTTACACAAGAGATTAAGAAATTAAAATAATCAACTTATTGTTTGTAGCCTCGGATGTAAAACATGATATCCATTTTCATTGAATCTTATCGGATATGTTTGTTCACTGTGTTTTGTCCCTCTCATTTTAATTACCTGGATGGATCTTTCCATAGTATTTGTTTTTTGAACATGATTTAAAATTACTATTCCTGATGCTGCATACCATTCTGGAGGCGTTTTAGAATCTAAGTTCTCTGAAATAAAAATCGAAGTGCATTTTCTTTCATCTAAGGCATGAATCATTTTTTGTATGCCTTGACGAGTGTTGAATTGATTGCCATATTGAATGCTCAAAACAGAAAGCGAATCTACAACAAGACGTTTTGCATGAATTTTTTTTATTCCTTGTAAAATTAATTGAGTCAAATGTGTAAATGGAAAAGGCTCTGATTCATACAAAGATTCTCCTGATTCAAATGTTTCATCAGCCATCTTAAATGGCCTTGCATCAACAATCATTATTTTTTCTTCATCCATCAACTTTTCAATATCCCATCCATAACCTCGAAAGTCACTGATCAATTCTTGTGGACTTTGGGTTAGAGTTACAAATATTCCTGGTTCTTCAAAGTCTAATGCACCATTATGAAGGAATTGCATCCCAAATGTGGTTTTCCCACTTCCAGACTCGCCAGATAAAACAATTGTTTTTCCTTCTTTTAAGCCTCCATCTACAATCAAATCAAACCCTGGAATTCCCGTTCGAATCTTGAATTCTGAATTATTCACAATAACAAGCAGGTAATTTTCTATATAAAGAGGAGTGAGTTTATCAGATATACACATACAAAAAATATTTTAAATTACAACTAAAGAGGAATTGATTTTGATTTTGGCCATAACAAATCAAATAATAATTTCTTGGAATAAATCATTGCAGTGGAATTTGTCCACATTGCAGAAATATTTTCTTTTCCAGATTCTGAATTTTTCATAAAGAATAAAATTTCTTCGTTGTCTTTTATTACAAAACAAATATCTCCATCAGTGGTAGCAGGAATTTTTTTAACGTTAGTTCTATCAATTTCATCAAAAACATACAGTGTTCTTGCTGAAGACTGTGTTAGAATTTGTAATTCAATATCTGATTTGTCAAGTGGTTCTAAAAAGTTTGCATGATAAAACTTTAGAAAATCTTTTTCATTTCCAATTATTTGAAATTCCTTTTTGGTGTTTATTATCATATCATTAATTTTACCATAAATTTGGTTTTCTCCTTGTAGCATTTGGAATTTATCTTCTTTAGCCATATCTGGTTCATTGTGATAATTAGGTATTGTATTCCAAAGTTTAGTTACCTCTTCTTCTTGCTTTTCTAATTTCTTAATTCGCTCTTTTTCAGTGTTAACCATTGATTTGATTGCATTAGATAGGGGTAGTGCTGAAAATTTAATTGGGTGTTGAAATGTAGCAGACACAATACCTTTGTTTTGAAGAGTTGTGAGAAGATGATATGTTTCAGTTCTTGGAAGTTTTAATGCTCTGCAAACTTCAGGTGCAGTCTTTGAGCCATATTTTCCTAAAAATATGTATACCTTGCATTGATTTGTA
>JAQBBT010000020.1:0-10182 GCA_032125915.1 Nitrososphaerota archaeon | reverse complement strand
AGATGAATCAATATCTGGATTTGTTGTATCTCACTGGACAATGGGTGAGAGCAGTCTTAGGGAAGGAAGACAAGTTGAAAGGGTGTTTGAAACCGAAGTAAGTGCTGATAAAAATTATGTAATTAGAAGTGTCCAATCAGCTGATGCAGCAAATCTTTCTGCTATTGGATTTGGTGCATTGGATAATTTAGATGGTGTAGAAATTGCGGGGATTACTGCTACAGCTCCGGAAGGATATGCTACGACATCAACTGGTGAATTCCCTATTCTTATTGTATATGGTATGGCAGGAATGGCTGCTATTGGGGGAATTGGATTTTTCATTTTTAGTAACAGGTCACTCAAGAACCAAGAAACAGCCCAAACCGGAATTGATCCAAGTAGATTAACTGGCTATCAAACTAGTGCGTCATCTGGAGGCTATCAAACCAACAGAGGTGAGGCCCAATTAAAAGATGAACGTGACTATCAAGAATCTAGAAGTGTGTATGAGACAGAAACTACTCAACAGACTCCTCCACCATCAGCACCAGAATCTGACGAGGCCGCTTGTGGATGCGCAGCATCTGCCGAAATAGGTTCAGAATGTGATTGTGAAATGCAAGGGTCTTGTTTATGTGATGCAACATGTCGTTGTAGTGCGGGTCTTTGTAAAGATCAAGCAAGTTCAATGAATTAATAAGCGCATTAATTTCTAAAAGAAAATTTTAAAATGATTTGTGTGTGCTGGGAGTAACCCTCCTTCTGTTTTCACGATATTTCGCTTTGCAGCCTACCTGAACTTGGTACAGGATCCTACAGTTCTGTTTGGCCTTGCTCCATGTGGGTCGTCTTTTTCATTCCTTCTCTGGAAACCTCAGGTTTTGCCATCATAGTGCGCCAGGTTGGATTATTTTCTGCTCCGTTGCCAATCATCTCTGATTATTCATCTCCGAATCACATTTCCTGTATGGAGGGAGGAGTTTCCTCTGCCGTAGCAGCGTTTCGTGCTCCAGCTCACACATCATCCTTTTTTCTTAATTTAATTTGAAGATTTCTATTTTGGTTTTTTTCCAATAATAAACAGAGTTCCAAATTCACGCTTCCACTTTTTTCTGTTTTTCAAATCTTTAACCTGGTTGGTTTTAGTTTCAAACCCTGCATCCACAAAAAACTTCTTCCATTCTGTTTTTGAATGAAGGTGCATTTGCATTTTCATCATTTTAGACCATTTTGCAGTTGCCTTGTTATCTGTGTAAAAATCTGTACCACAAAAAAATTGACCGCCAGGTTTTAACAAATTAAATATTTTTTTTAAGGCTACTTCTATAGAGTTAGCATAGTAGAGAGATTCCATAGAAAATATAAAATCAAACTTTCCAGAGTATCTCCAAGATTCTATATCTGTGTGAATATACATTTCTTTGGCATTTTTTTTATTTTTTTTAGCTTGAACTACCATCTTTTTACTTTTGTCAATCCCTGTTGCTTTTTTGCATTTGAGATTGGAAGCTATTTTTCGAACTACCCATCCATTTCCACATCCAACATCTAAAAATGAAAATGAGTTTTCAAAATAAATTTTATCTAAAAACTTTGATACTGTTTTACCGTGCTCTCTCTCCATTAATTCAGCTCTGCCGTTTTGAGCCCATTCATCAAATGTTTTCCGTACTATGTCCACTTTTTTTAATTGACTTCTTTTCAATTATAATCTTCGGCTTTTTGGATGAACGAGTTCTACGTCTTGCTTATATTCATATTTTTTATTATTTCAATGAAAAGAAATTGCCAGACGAATCGTGTAGACCATGTGGAGGATCTTTGATTGACTATGCACAATGTGTAGAATGTAAAAAAGTAATCAGTATGATTTGCAAATCTTGTCGGACTAAGACTGCAGAACAATTCCACAGTGAATGTTTACTTGCTCTAAACCCATCAAGTGATTTTCCTAAAAAAATAATTAAGAATTTGTATTATACATCTTTGGCCTAATCCCTTACAAATTGGGCAAAATTTGGGTATCATACCTTCTTAAATTTTAAGTATGATCAACGTTTCAGCTGAATTCTATGAGGAAGGGGGCAATAGTATTTGGGTTTGTTGTTATGTTATTGATGCCCGTTTATGCTAATGCTCAAACGTCTGATAGAATTACTATTCTAGATAACTTTGGTGAGTTTGACAAGGGTGAGCCTCTTTTTATTTATGGTAAGGTCGCAAATTCCTCAGATGATTCTTTTCTCATAATACAAATAATTAATCCGCAAGGTGATTTGTGTCAAATTCAGCAACTTGTTCCTTTATCAAATGGCTCTTTTATCACTGAGGTGATTCCCTTGGAGGGAAGAATCTGTGGATTAACTGGGGATTATGATATTAAATTATTTTATGGGGGTTATTCTGTTTCTGCACAATTTCAAGTAACATCTGATGTGTATTCTAAACCCACTTCTAGTTCGTTATTAGATTCTGCTGAAAATTTGGTTTCTGACAAAATTGATTTAATTGATAAAGAATTTGGCGTAGGTACTACTTTCTTTAATAGATTGAACATTGCAGTTTCAAATAATGATCTACAAGAATTAGAAAAAATCTATGTTGATTTGTCTAATGAATTTTTCACTGACGAGTTTATTTATGAAATCAATCCTCTCATTCGACCAGCAATTAAGTCCTCTTTGGATTCTGTAGCGTCAATGTTGAAAGATGGTGAAATTTCATTTGAGGTTGCAAAATCTATTGACAGTGAAATCTTTTCATCATTATTCTATTATGAGATTGGTGATAAGAAAAGAGGACTAGATATTTTATCAGAGGCATTTGTGGAAGTCAGAAACGCAAATCCTCAAAAAACTCAGGTTAGACCTCTGACTTTTGATGAGATAGAAGAAATGTTGTTGAACCTAATGAAAAAATCTAATACTATTTTGACTCGTCCTGTAAAAGAGGAAATTGGCTTTATTTTTGCTAGAGGAACAGCACCACTCTATACATCGGAGATATCTGATCTTGTGGATATTTTATCAAAATCAAGGTATCTTGATGTGGTGTCTAGAAAACAAAGCGACCTTTACAAAATAATTCAAACTGACTGGAATGGCACCAAAGCTTCCTTTGAAACTAAATTCACAATAAACGAAGTACTTGAAAACAAGGATGAAACACTCAAACTTCATCAAGGGGCGATAATCTTGCAAAATTTGGACAATGTTGATAGATTCATTTCATCAAATTCTACAGAAAATTCGGATCTTGCCAATATCTTGATGCCTGACTGGAATTCATTAAAATCCAAACTACAACGAGCCTCCTCAGTTGACGATATCATTGAATCTGAATCAGAAATTTCTAAAATGAGACAAACCATTGATATCTCCTCTAGGATTAGCAAATCTGTAGAAATTTCAAAATACATTGGAGTCGATGATGGTCTTGCAAAGGACTGGGAAAGATTACTTGATGAGGTGAAAAATGCAACATCAATTGATGAAATTCTAGAAATTGTTTCAGACTTTGATAAAACAATGACAGAATTACGAGAAAAAAGAAACCCTGTATCTATTTTAAAATTTGAGTATCAAGCCATGAAAGAACAAGCAGAACTACAAGCTGATTACAACAATCTTTTCTTAATTGAAAATGCTCTAAAAATTCTTGACACTGCAGAACAAATGGAATCTGGAAACCCCTCTATTTCAAGAATCGATAGGATTGAAGTATTATTGGTATGGGTTAGTGAGATTGCTCCAAAGATAAAAGACGACCTTGATAAAAAAGATGACGAAGCAATAAAGGCACGTGCAGGAAATGTTCTTCAACGCGCAAAGTCACTTGAAAACCTTGTGGAGTTGAGTATGACAAAAAATAGATTCCTTCCGGGATTCATAGAATTTTCAGAATCCTTTAATGAAAAAATTGATGATGTACGGGATTTTGTAATATCAAACGATATTAATGCTGCAGATAACATGGTTCGTGATTTATTTTCTGAATGGAGACAAGTTTCTTTTGCTTATGAGGATGACCCTCATGGCTCTGATGTTGGGTACAGTGCAGATGAGTTAAAACGAATAGAGTATAGAGAAAAATTAGAGGCCTACTCAAACACTGTTTCTAATTTTAATCATGCGGGTTTTACTCCATATGTTGCAGAGTACAATAAGATGATTTCAGATGCATATGATCTAGTTGAAATCGGTAATTTTATAGACGTAGAATCTAAAATCTTAGAAATTGGAGAATTCCTTGCAGAACATTTGGTATCTGATAATTCAAGAATAATCTATGACATATCATATGATTTAGAAAAAGAGATCTGGGTTTTACGGGGAGCTGTTGAAAAATCTCGGTTTGATGATAGGGAAAATCTCTATGTTACTATATTCAATATGGATGGTAGTAAACACAGTAATCTAAAATTCACTGATACCAAGCATGGGGATTTTTACACTCAATGGATTGCACCTGCAGACTCTGGACTGTATTTTGTAACACTACAATATCAAAATGTCAAGGCAACTCAGATAATTAACATTGAAGAAGAATTTGATACTGTACACTCTGAATCTGATTATGATATAGTGAAACTTGCCCGAGACTTTGAAGAATTACAAACATTCGTTGAGAAATTTAGCGGTGAGGACTATGATGATGAATCAAGGTTTTCAAAAGTGATTAGTGATATCAAACTTGGTTTGGCAAACAGAGATGTAGAAAACGTTGATGAAAAATTAGATGAATTAAAGCTACTCATTGAAAGATATCTTCCTATTCGTTCTCGCTCTGCAATAATTGAGGCACAGTATGATGGTAATCTTGTTCTATCTGGTGCTGTTCAAAAATCGCTTGCATTCAGAGAGGATCTGTTTGTTGATATCTTTGATCAGCAGGGAAATTTGGTTAAATCAATTGCCCTAAAGGATAACTCTTCAGGCAGGTTCAATGAACTAGTACAGATTCCATTTGAGCCAGGAGTATACGTAGCTCAATTAGAATATCATAACGTAGTTGTTAATGACTTTTTTAATGTACGATAATTAATCAGTGCAACTTTTGTTTGTTAAAATTAATGATGATAAACTGACTAATGGAATTTTGTAGGATGTCAACCTTTTTTATCTCAGCCCTTACCTGGCGTTATAAAGTTCATACCTTTTTGAGACCTAAACTAAAATGTAGTATACCTGAAAAAGCATGCCACAAATCAATCGGCTTAATAATATATCTCATAACACCAAGTACTCCATGAGCAAAACTTCAAACAAATCAAAAACAAAGAAAAAAGCCCAAGTTAAATCTAAATAAAAAAAGACTTTACCTTAAGCGAATCTTTGCAATGTTCTAAACTGTAAACTTTGCAATACTAATTTTATAATCTTCTTCAGTTCTATTTTTTTAAGCCTTACGACAACCTAGCGTGTTTTCCCTCATAGAATGGAGGAATACCATTTTTACTGACAGTCGATAAACTCGTTAACACTTGAGATTGGAACTTGTTTTTCATAAAATCGACTAATTTTATGTCTATTTTACACACAAAACGTATATCAAAACAATTTAGCTTACAATCTTTCCAACAAGACTGTGCCTTGTAACATCTATGATCTCTACAGAGTGTGTTTGCCCGATCTCTACACTTTCATTTACAAAAATTGATTTGTAAGCAAAGTTCCTTCCTTTGACTCTTTCCTCTGATTTCTCGTTAAAAAGTACCTCTCCTTTCCAACCGATCCATTTTTGATTATTTTCAAGTGCAATTTGATTAATTATTCCAAAAATTTCCTTACTTCTCTTTTTTACTTCTGACACGTCAATTTGCTCCCATTTTGCAGCTTCAGTTCCTGGTCTTGCACTATACTTTGAAAGATTGACCGCATCTGGTCTTGTTTCTTTTAGTAATTCTTTGGTCTTTTCAAAGTCCTCCTGTGTTTCAGAAGGGAATCCTACTATGATATCGGTTGAAATGGTAAATTCAGGAAATCTTTCTCTTGCTTTCTTTACAACATCCCTGAAGGTTTCAACGGTATGCCCTCTTTTCATATCGTTTAACACCTTATTGCTGCCACTCTGTACTGGGATATGAAGAAATTTGTAGACTTTATCACTATCAAATGATTTGATCAAATTATCTCTTATTCTAGCCATGTACATTGGGTTCATCATTCCTACTCTAACCTTAAAGCTGTGAGGAATATCCACAACTGTGTCGATAAGGGATGGCAAATCCGTATTGATGTCAAACCCATAACATCCATTATCTGTAGATGTTAACCACACCTCTTTACATCCATCATTGATTTCAGTTTCGACTTGTCTTACAATATCTCCAATTCTGTAGCTTGTCAAATCTCCTTTGGATAATTTGGTTTGGCAGAAGGTACATTCACTCATACAACCACTTGCTATCTCTACTATTCCTATCACTGGATTTAATCTCACTTTTGGAAGCCCAACTTTTGAAAGATCAGAGTCTTCTAAAGCAATCTGTCTTATTCCTTTTAAAGTGGATTCTATTACTTGCAATGTCTTTCCAAGTGAATTTGGTCCCAACATACTTGCATTTTCTGAGAATTTTTCAACTGTTGATTGTTCAGCTTTTGGAAGACAACCTGCAACCACTAGTGGTTTTGTTTTTAGAGATTTTATTCTGTGCATCATTTTATTTGCAGTTACATCCTTAACAGAACAAGTTACCACGATGTTCAAGTCAGACTCTGAAGAATTATCTACCAATGTGTGACCACCATTTAAAATTAATCCTGAAATCATTTCTGAATCTGAAAGGCTAGCAGAACATCCGTATGCTTCTACAAAGATCTTTGCCATGATTTATCCAAACAAGGAATCAATTTCTTTGTTACTTAGAAGTTTCTTTGAAACAACTAATTCTCTTATTGTTTTACCTGTCTTCAGAGATTCCTTAAACAGTTCTGCAGATTTGAGATATCCAATCTTTGGTGTAAGAAGAGTTACGATTACGGGACTATTTTCAATGTCTTTTCTCAGCTTTTCTCTATTTGCCGTTAGTCCATCAATTAGATTTGTAGAAAATATTGGTAAGAAATTTTTTAGCATGTCAGTTGACTCTAGCATACACTTTAGCATTCCAGGTAACATTACATTTAGCTCAAACTGACCACCTTGTGCTGCGTTTGAGATAGAAGTATCGTTTCCAATTATGTTAAAGCAAATCATATTCATACACTCAGCTAATGAGGGATTTACTTTTCCTGGCATGATTGATGAGCCAGCGTGTACTGCGGGTATTCCCAACTCTCCCAAGCCTGCTATCGGTCCTGAGGCCATCAATCTAATGTCATTTGCAAGCTTGTTTATTTCAAGAGCTAAATTCCGTAATGCTCCTGAAAGATTTGATACTGCAAATTTACTTTGCAAAGCGTATTGCATATCTTTTTCAGGTTTTATTGGAAGTTTAGAAATTTTAGCAAGCTCTGATATTACGATTTTTCTGTATCCTTTGGGAGTGTTTGCGCCTGTTCCAACTGCTGTTCCGCCCAGTGCCACATTTTGCAATTCTTTTTGAGCAGCGATAATTACATTTCGGGCTTTAGTAATTGATGTAGCATATGCTGCAAATTCATTTCCTAATGTAACTGGAAGTGCATCCATTAAATGAGTTCTTCCAATTTTTTTAAATGATGCAAATTGTTTTGATTTTTTTGTTAATGACTTGATTAATTTATCAATTGCAGGAATCGTATCTTTGAGATTCATTAGAATTGCAACATGCATTGCAGTAGGATATGTATCGTTACTTGATTGTGACATGTTTACATGATCATTTGGATGTAAGTACTGATATTCTCCTTTTTTCTTGTGAATTATTTCTAGTGCTACATTTGAAATCACTTCATTTGAATTCATGTTAAAGGCAGTTCCTGCACCAGAATTAATCATATCTACTACAAACTGATCTATGTGTTTTCCAGATAGTATCTTATCGCAGGCTGCAACAATTGCTTTTCCACGTTTGGTATCTATTGCCTTTGTTTTCATATTTGCAACTGCTGCTGATCGCTTTATCATCACAAATGATTTTATCAGGTTTTCATGTGCCATGTTTCCTGTAACCTTGTATTGCTGAATTGCTCTACCCGTAAATGCCCCATAATATGCATCTGAAGGAATTTTGACCTTTCCGAGAGAATCTTGATCTAATCGAAATTTCAAATCAATGAATCTCTATCTTCCCCATTATTCATTCTTTTTCAGGATTTTTCTCAAGTTCACAAAATGTCTGTAATGGGAATTATTATATAGGAACCTCTGATCACGATGCTTAATGAATAAGCGTACTAGTATGCTCTTTACTATTGCAGCAGTAGCTGTAATGGGAGCAACCTTATTCGGAAGCACATACACACAAACCCAGATTGCTGGACAATCTCTTGATGCATCAAAATTAGATATTGATGTATTAGAGCAAATCCATCAAATGGGCGGTTTACAGCTTGTAATGCCTCAAGCATTTGCAGAAACTGATTGTGGTGCATTAAGCAGCTCTGGACGTAAAGTCGTAGAGTTCAATTTGGAAGGCTACAGTGTTGAGCTCCCAATTATGGGCGGTAAAACATTCAATGCCATGACCTTTAGCGGAATGGTTCCAGGACCAACACTAAGGGTTACACAAGGTGACGTCGTAAAGATGACACTAACAATTCCAGATTGGGAAGTTACCGGTCACGGTAATGACATGCATGCATCACAAACCTCAGCATTGAATTTTGACTCCGTTAATCCCGGAGAAACAAAACAATTCTGTTACATTGCAGAATCTGCAGGTGTTTTCAAATACCACTGTTCTGGTGTCCACCTTGTAGGAATGGACCAACACGTACTTTCCGGCATGTACGGAATTGCAATTGTTGATCCAATCAATGGATACAAGAAATTAATGGTAGAGAAAACATCCGTTTCTGGAGGCAAAGTGTCTCTTGATAGACAGTTCTACGATGCAGACGCATTAGAGTTCCAACTCCAATATAATCAAATGTACCTTACACCTGAAGGCAACTATGATGCAGGAGCAATGTTCATGCACCATAACACTGCAACAGTTGTTAATGGAATGCAATTCGGTTATGTACCAAACATGGCTCATAACTTACTTGTAAAAGGTGATACCGGCAAGAACATCTTTGTCGCACAACCATGGAATGGACTTGAAAACAAGCAATACCAATCACAACTCTTGTTTGTTGAAAATGGTCAACACGTGAGACTCTTTGTTGAAAACCATGGTAACGAACCACTATTCTTCCACATTGTAGGAGAAATTTTGGATAGAGTTACACAAGGTAACAGAGTACAATCCGCAGCAACTGAAACATGGTTACTCGGTGGCTCACAAAACATGATTGCTGATATTGTCTTTGACGAACCAGGTGTTTACGTAGCAGTTAATCACGACTATGCAGCAATTTACACTGGTGCCGCTTCAATATTTGTAGCAGGTGACCCATTCGGCTTGAACCCAGTTCTAGTTGATAAAGGTGTAATTGAGGCTCCAGTGGCATCTTATGCATATGCATTAGGTAATCCAAGTGATGCTGTACCACCAATGGGAATGAACAGTATTGCACATCCTGCAATAAACATTCACGGTTTGTACACTGACGATGTAGCTTCTGAAATGCAAGATAATGGCATGATAGCATTATGGGAAGTAATTCCTGTAGTTGCAGAAATGCTCTCTTGATATTTTAACTTCTTTTTCTTTTTATTTTTAATGAAATATATTCAGTAGATCATTTCAAATATCATGGGATTTGAAGAATCAGTTTTAATTTGTGATGAAGTTGATCTGGTTTTAAATAAAATTTTAGAAGATAACGGTTTGAAAGTCTCTTATGAGCCAACTATAACACCTGAGCAAATCTTAGAAAAAATTGCTACTTTTAATATTGTTATTGTTAGAAGTAGAACAACAATCACAAAAGAAATTATTGAAAAAGCTGAGAATTGTAAAATTATTGCACGTGTTGGGGTAGGTTTGGATAACGTAGACCAAGAAGCAGCTAAAGACAAAAACATTCGTGTAATTAATGCCGTAGAAGGAGCAATGAATGCAGTTGCCGAATTGGTTTTAGGATTAATGCTATCTTTAGCTAGACAAACTACTAGAGGTGATAGAGCAATACGAGATGGTAAATGGCTTAAAAAAGAATTGAAAGGAAC
>JAQBBT010000019.1:0-8576 GCA_032125915.1 Nitrososphaerota archaeon | reverse complement strand
TTGTTTACCGTTTGTTTTCTTACTTTCAAATTATTTGATTGAACTAACTGTGTATCCATAATCGCTATTAAGAATCAATCCTAATTAAGTGTTATTATTAATTAGGAATCATTATTAAAAGATAATAGATATAAATATAATAAAATTATGTGAATATTATGCAACAATTGGAGGAATTAGTGTCATCCTTGCGTGAAGAAGGGTTTAGAATTACTCCTCAGAGAGTAGCAATTTTAGATTATCTTCTAAAAACAGATGATCATCCAAGTGCAGAGTATATACACAAAATTATACGGAAAAAATACCCTATGGTTAGTCTTTCTACAGTCTACAAAACACTAGATCTTCTTAAAGAAAAAAAATTAGTAAATGAGATTGAAGTTGATGGAGAATCTCGATTTGATGCCCATACAGATGCTCATATCAATTTGGTCTGTATGAAATGTGGAAAAATAGATGATGTGGATGAAGATTCCCTAAATGAAATTCAAAACCGTGCTGCAAAAAAATCCAAATATCTTATCTTAAAAGGAAGTTTTGAACTATTTGGTTACTGCAATAATTGTAAATCCAAATTTAACTAAAGTATGTAAACTTCATTTTCCATAACTGAAATAAGATCAAAATCACTGTTTTAAAATCATTAATGACATTTGTAATGTAATATAATAACGATAATTAAATAATATGTATATTGAAAAAACGATCAACTAAGACTTTTCGAACACGGAAAACCAATATTTGTAAAATCCTTGTTCCCCTTGATGGATCCAAAAATTCTATTAGAGCGTTAAACACCGCAATAAACTTGGCAAAATTCACAAAATCCAAAATTATTGGCCTTCATGTGTTACCAACCGATGTTTCATCATTATCCATTATTGAATTAATGAAACCCTTATCATCAATACAATCAATTGGCTATGAAGAAAAATTAAGAAAAAATGGCCAAAAAATTATTGATGCTGCAAGTCTTCGTTGCAAACAAAATAAGGTTAATTTTTCTTCAAAAATAGTTAAAGGAAATCCTGGTTTTGATACTATAAAATTTGCACACAATAAAAAAAATTCCATCAATCTTATCATAATGGGCTCAAGGGGAGAAGGACATGCAGAAGAAATTTTACTTGGAAGTATTTCTTATCATGTTGTTCATAAATCAAAAATTCCTGTAATGATTGTAAAATAACTATTTTAAAATGCATTTCATGAACAAAAATAATTCTGAAAGCAAATACAAATTGAAACTTGATCTACTAATTGATATCATGAAAGACACAGGTTTTCTTACTGATAGCAAGGTGGAATCTGCCATTAGACAAGTCCCACGCCATAATTTTGTACCTGAATCTATGAAAAACAAAGCATATGAAAACACACCAATTCTAATTATGGAAAAACAAACAATTTCCCAACCCTCAGTAGTATCAAGAATGACTGAATGGTTAGATCTTAGGGAAGGGCAAAAAGTTCTGGAAATTGGAAGTGGTTCTGGTTGGCAGAGTGCAATTCTTGCAAATATTGTAGGTAGCGGCAAAATTTTTACAGTTGAACGACATGCCAAACTTGCAAGTTTTGCAAAAAAAAATTTAGAAAAATTAGGAATAAAAAATGTAAAAATAATCCATGGTGATGGAAACTTTGGTCTTCCTGACGAATCCCCTTTTGATAGAATAATGATTACTGCAGCTTGTAAGGAGATCCCTGATGCATTACTACATCAACTAGCTTTAGATGGTTTATTGATAGCACCTGTTGGAGAGGATATTCAATCATTGATATTATTAAGAAAAACACCAGAAGGATTTGCAGAAATCAAAAATCAAAAAGGCTATGTTTTTGTCCCCCTTCTTTGATTAAAACTTCAGTATGATTAATTCTTAGCAACTACAGACTTTCTGTTCTTGGAAATCACACTCCAAAACATGTCTTAAGTCATTCATGGGGATTTGCATATTCTAAAATTACATGTAATGTATTATGGAAAGTTTGGGTTTTAGGTTTGAAGAATCAGAGTTGAAGAATAATAGGTTTAGTTATCAACTCCATAAACTACATCAAGAAATTTAATTTTTAATTCCCATCCTTATCAAAAAATAATTTTGAATTCTAGCAAATTAAAAAATAAAATCTGTTATAGATAATGTAAAAAATCCAAGATATCTGCCAGTCAGAGACTTCGTTTTACAACAAAATCCAATAATTCTACTAATTCCTTTTTAGCTGAGCCAGAATATTTTGATAGCGATTTTTCTGCTTGCTCGGCATATTTTAGAGCCTGGTTCCTCACATTTTTTTCAATTCCGAGTGCGCGGATTACGTCCACTGCTCTTTTGAGTTCACTTTTAGATGCTTTTTGATTGCCAAATGCTTTTAAGATTATTTTTTTGTTTTTGCCTTTTGCTGATTTTATTGCCATTAAAATTGGAAGTGATTTTTTTCCTTCTCTAAGATCATTCCCAACAGGCTTTTTGGTAATCTTTGGATCTCCCATCACTCCTATTAGGTCATCAGTAATTTGAAAAGCAATTCCCAAATTTTTTCCAAAGGATGATAGATTTTTTATATCTTTTATTTTGTTGGTGGCACAAATTGCTCCCATGGCACATGAGACATCAAATAATGCTGCAGTTTTTTTACCAATCATTTTAATGTATTCGGATTGGGATGGAATTCTTTTTTCTTCAGCCATTTTTATGTCAAATAATTGACCCTCACATACATCTACACAACCCTTTGCAAGTTGAGATATTAGCTGAGTCATAGCACTACCAGATAATTTTGAATCTGAAATTATTTGAAATGCTTTGGAAAATAACACATCGCCTGCTAGTATTGCTACAGGCATTCCAAATTTTTTATGAACAGTTGGCACACCATGACGCATCTCGTCATTATCCATAATGTCATCGTGAACCAAAGTAAAATTATGAACCATTTCTACTGCACTTGCAGCTGGCATTGCATTTGATGTCTTACCGCCCAAAATTTGGCAGCTTTTAATTACCATATATGGTCTAAGTCGTTTTCCGCCATTAACAATAAGGTGTCCAGCTGCATCATAGAGCATTTTGGGATCTCCTTTTAATTTCATTTTGAGATATCTGTTTACAGTTTTAGCATTTTTTTCAATCGGGTTTGTTTTTCTCATTCTACTAACCTCCAATTATTATCTGGAAGGTGAACTTTAATTGCTTGCTGAAATGTTTCATGCATTTCATCATTCATCCATGCTGATAAGATATTCTCATATTTTTCTAACATTGGTTTTTCTGATTTATTTAGTAATTCTAAGGCTATTACCATCCAGGGACAATAGATTTTGGGATTGGTTTTCAATTCAGAAAGTAACTCTTTAGATGAAATCCATTTTATCTCATCAATTTCACCCTCTATTTGCCTAAATTGAAAAGAATCATCTACAATTCCTATTAAGGTTCCACAAATTTCGTTTTCAGAACCTACATCTTTGTATGGAACATGATATTCAAATTTGAACAAGTAATCCAGTTTACATTGAATTCCTAATTCCTCTGGCATTCTTCTTTCTCCAGAGGATACATAGGTTTCAGATTCTCTTGGGTGGCTAGCAACAGTTCCATCCCAATCATTAGGCCATAGCATCTTCTCTTTGGCTCTTCTGGTAATAACGAGTCTTCCATTCTTATCAAATAGTAATGCTGTAAATGCCCTATGTAGGATACCTTTTGGTAGATGACACTTTACTTTTTCCTCAGTTCCAATAGGATTATCTTTTTCGTCAACTAAAATTAGATATTCTTCAGACATTTCTTTTTCCTCTAAACAAGGTTCCTTCAAATTTCCTATTTTTAATCGCTTTCACAATTCTTTCAGGTTTGTTACCGTTTACAAAAAATACATTTATTCCCATCTTTGCAATTTTTGATGCTTCCTCTACTTTTCTAGTCATACCACCAGTAACATCTATTGTGTTTTCAGAGATTGTAGGTTTTTCATCTTTTAATTCATAAATCAATTCCTTTGTTTTCAGGTCAGAGTATAACCCATCCTCATTTAGAACAAAAATGCTTAATCTCGGTTTTAAAATTTTTGAAAGATATGTCATAATTTTGTCTCCTGACAAGATGTATGTTTTATTCTGTCCATACCAAAGTGCATCACCAAAAGTAACAGGGATTAAACCTGATTTAGCAATTTTTTCAATCTCTTTTACTTTTTTGGATATGGGTTTATTTCCTGTCATAAAATCAGTGGGTGGCAAGCAATATGGATTTAATCTATTTTTTAAAAATGAATCTAAAATTATTTTATTAAGATCAATCATTGAATTTTTTATTATCGATACTCCTTTAGTATTGTATTTTCTCGGTTTGGTGTGCATATCGAATTTTACAGACCAATAATGACCGTACGAACCTCCACCATGAACTATAATCATAGGTTCATTAATTTTCCTTAAATTCTTTGCAATTTTTTCTATGGTTTTTTTTCGAGGGGATAGGGGTTTTTCTTTATTGGTAATAATTGAACCGCCTAGTTTGATTAGGATCATGCTGTCACCAAATTTCTAGTCAATTAAAAAGTATCCAATCCTCTAAAATCTATCTTTGCAGAAAAGCAATGGTAATCACTTTCCTTTAACTGCTGTATGGTTTTTTCCATATTGCTCTCATCGGTTAAGGCAAAAATACATCCTCCGCCACCTGCACCTGTAATCTTTGAACCAAATGAAGATTTGTTTGCAAGCTTAATCATGTTTCTTAATTTTTCATTAGATACTCCAATGGTTTCAAGGTATTCTTGATTTTTTATCATATTTCTGCCAATGCCATTTAAATCATCATTCTTTAGGCAAATTAACACATCCTCTATTAGATTATTCTCTTCATTACAAATACTGGAAAATTCTTCTTCATTTTTTTCTTTGAATTGTTTTACATTTGAAACCACTTCTTTAGTAGAGTGCTCGATTTTTGAATTTGCAATAACTAGCTGAAAGTTAGGTTCAGAATCTATCTTTGAATGACCCTTTTGTTTATCGTATTGAATGAGACCTCCATAAGTGCAAACAGTGCAATCTGCTCCTGAAGTATTTGGGAAAATTGTTTTTTCTGCTTCAATTGCCATTTGAAGAATATCTTCTTTAGAATTTTTAGTAAAAACTCCAGAAATAGCAGCCGCACTTGCCACACAACATGCAGAAGATGAACCTAGTCCTACTCCTAAAGGAATTTCAGAATCAATTGTTATCTCCATTCCAGCTTTTTCATTATATTTTTGAATCATCATATCTGCCAAATAATAAAAAGGTCTTAACTGAAGGTCTATTTCATTAATTGGTCTTTTTGGTACTGACACTAGATTCCCGACACTTGACTTTATCGAAATTTTATTCTCTGAGGTCTTCTCTGCTGTGACTGTAATTCGTTTGTTAATTGCACAAAGAATAGCTTTACCTCCATACACTACAAAATGCTCTCCAAAAAGAATTATTTTTCCAGGAGCAGAAGCTTTGGATTTCAAGTGAACACTATTGATCCATATCCAACGACAGAACTCATATCTCCAGTCACGTCTCCACTAGTGGCATATTTGAGTAATTCTCCTTTCATTGCGCCAAGTTCTTTGCATGCGATAATTGTGGATGCTATTGCTCCATATCCACATGCTGTGACTTTTCTTTTTTCTAAAACATCGTAAAATTTGTCTACATCCATATCTAAGATTGGTTCAATCAAAGCCAAATCCTGTTCATGAGCGAAATCATTTGGCTCGTAATGTGTAAAATCAGAAGATCCAATTATCATGGTATTTTTTTTCTTTGCAATTTTTGCAATTGCCATTCCTACATCTTGTGCTATTTCTTTGCTTTGATTGATCAAAGATATAGGCAAAATTTTGAAATTAGAAAATGTTCTTTGCAATATTGGAATTTGTACCTCTAAACTGTGTTCTCGTGTGTGAGAAAAATAATCTGACTCTATATTTTGTGATAATTGCGATATTTCTTCTGCTGATTCAGAGTCTACTTCTACCTTTCCAAGTGGTGTTTCCCATTGACAATCTTTCATTGTTGCAACATTTCTGCCGATTCCCCAATGATTGGGTCCAATAATTATGAATAACTCTGGTGATTCGGATGATATTGAATAAATCGAGTGACATGCAATTGGTCCAGAGTACACATAACCTGCATGTGGACAAATAACTCCAAAAATTTTTTTTCCAGCTTTTTTTTGAGGATTTTTTCCTGGTCCAAGTGGATGTAAAAAACAATCTTCAATTAGTTTTGTTAGTTTATTTTTTTCATCGGGATAGAACATTCCGGCTACTGCCGGTGTTCTAATTTGCATTACTCGATTTCCTCTTCCGTGATTTTTGTTTCGAAATCATCGATTTCATATTTCATTGGATCGTTTTCTTTTAATTCTCCTCTTTCTATGAGAATTTGACGAACCAATAACCAATAAACAGTAGCAAGTGCTTTTCTTCCTCTATTGTTTGCCGGTATAATTACATCCAGTTTTGATGTGATGTTGTCTGTATTTGCAATTCCGATGATTGGTATGCCTGCATTGGTTGCCTCAATTATAGCCTGTTCATCCACCTGTGGGTCAGAAATTAAGACTAATTTTGGCTCAATATAGTAAGGCAAAGAAGGATTTGTAAGAGTTCCAGGCAGGAATCTTCCTAGTAATTTTTTAGCATCTAACATTTCGCAAAATTTCTCAATAGGGGTATTTGCATATTGTCGTCCTGAACAAACTATGAGTTTATCTGTTCCAATTCGATTGATGAATTTTGCAGCGGTTTTAATTTTTTCAAGAGTAATATCAAGGTCAAGCATGTAAAGGCCTTCGGGACTTGCTTTTGTAATGAAAGGTGTCATGAATTTTGTTTTAACTTGAGTTCCAACTCTAATTCCTGTTGAAAGTACCTTCTTTTTGATGTCAGTAGGTTCTGGTTGTTGGCTCATGGCGATTTTAAATCTCAATCATACCGCGTATTAAATCATGCTCTGACAGGCGTATAAGCTCATTTAGTTTTGCCACTCGTTCACCGCCAACTATGCCCGCTTTGAGCATTTTTGACTTGGTTGCTAAGGCAATATGAACAATATGTGAATCAGTGGATTCACCCGATCTATGTGATGTGATAAGTTTTACATTGTTATGATTTGCTACTTTGGCAAATTCTAGAGCATCATAAAGACTTCCTGCTTGATTGACTTTGAGAATAGCTGCATTACAAGATTTTAATTCAATTGCCTTGGTTAGGATGTCTTTGTTTGTAACGGTAAGGTCATCTCCTGTTACAAGAGTATTCGGAAATTTTTTTGTCAACTCTGCCATGTCCTCAAAGGCTTCTTCATGAACTGCATCCTCAGCATAAATTAACTTGTACTTTTCAATAATGTTTGCAGCAAATTCAATTTGTTGCTCAGATGAATTTTCAAATCCAGCTCGTTCATAAAGATATTTTTGCTTCCCTTCATCCCATTGCGTTGATGATGCAAAGTCTACTCCCAAAGAAACTTCCTTTCCTAATGTGAATCCTAAATTTTCAATGGCTTTGCTAGACACCTCCAAGGCTTCTTCATTATCTAGTTTTGGAGCCCATCCTCCTTCATCTCCTCTTCCATTAGTAAAACTTGGATCTTTTTTTTCTAAAACTTTACGTAATTCTTTATGTACTAATAGATTAGTTTCAATTGCATCTCTGATTGTTTTTGAACCAGTTGCACAAATTAAAATTTCTTGAATGTCAGGAGTACCAGGACCTGCATGAGCACCACCACCTAGAATATTTCCTATTGGATATGGAAATTTAAAAGAGGATTCAGATGATAATGTTTGAAACAATGGTTGATTCAATGACTTTGATGCAGATTCCATAGCTGCAATAGTTACTGCAAAAGCAAGCGCGCCTCCAATTTCTG
This sequence comes from Nitrososphaerota archaeon, assembly GCA_032125915.1. Lineage (GTDB taxonomy): Archaea > Thermoproteota > Nitrososphaeria > Nitrososphaerales > Nitrosopumilaceae > Nitrosomaritimum. The sequence goes on along the minus strand of JAQBBT010000019.1, from coordinate 655 downwards.
AATAATTTGATGATTTATCCAAACTTTTTAAAACATCATGGATTGATTTTAGGTCTGATGCTTCTAACCCGATAAATTTCTGAGAATCATTGTTTAGTATTAGAAGACTTTCCTCTGGGTTTTCATTTGGAAAACTTACCGCCTCATATTTTCCAACACTGGCCCCTGAAGGGGAACACACCCTACCAAGAAATTTATTATCAGCAATTATATCGACTTCAATTGTTTTGCTTCCTCTACTGTTGTAGAGAAGACGTCCTTCAATAGATGTAATTTTTGCCAATCTATTCTAGCTCAGATTGGACTTCTTGATGTCTTCTCTGAATAGCTTCATAGAACGGAATAACTTGTTGAATGGTTTCAACTGTGGTTAACAGCATTCTTCTACAACAATATCTACTGATTCCTAAGGAATCTAAAACCTTACCTGGATTTTCTCCAGATTTTACTTTAGTCTGATAGTCTTCAAATTTATCTGCAATAAGATTTCCACAAGTGAAACATCTTACAGGAACTAACATACGAACGAAAAAGTAATCAAGGATTATAAAAACCATACAAGCAAATTTTGATGCGGGCGTCGCCCAGCCTGGCCAAAGGCGCTAGCTTGAGGGGCTAGTCTCTCAGGAGTTCGTGGGTTCAAATCCCATCGCCC
>JAQBBT010000018.1:0-10612 GCA_032125915.1 Nitrososphaerota archaeon | reverse complement strand
TTATCTGCAAGGGTTAAACCAATTTTATCAATTTCCGCTAATTTGTTTACCGGAATCTTTGCTAAATCATCTAACGTCTTTATCTTGTGTTTGAACAGAATCCTTGCCCTTACCCTGCCTATTCCTTTGACCTTGACTAGATCCAAAAGTTCTTCTCTGATTCCGTATACTATTCGTCTCCTTAAATTTTCAAGATCCTCTAGCAAATCTGCTCTTTCTACATGTTTTGCAATCTCTCTAAGGCAGTAAGTTAACCAATTTGCATTCTCCACCATCCTATGCATGTCTCCTGACTCTATTCCAAGACCATCAGATAGAGAAGTTTCTGATGATTCTGTAATCCATGACTGTAAGGCAAGAAGACTCCTTGAACAGTCATACTCTGAAATTGGCTCAAGTAGTTCTGAGGAGTAATTTTCTATCATTAGACTGGCAGCCTCCAAGTCTTTGTTTCTCATTGAGAATTTTGGGAAAAATTCCTCAGATGTTGTAATTACATGTAAAAATCCAAAGGTATGTTTTTTTTTCTTTGAAACACTTTCTATCGAGTCTCTGAAATGAGTTGCAGTTAATGGATCAATATACAACATTGATGTCTTTTTTCCAAATTCAGTAGCTGCATGCCGTTCACCTTTTTTTATTATCAAAAATTCACTTGAAAGAAAACGTAATGCGATATCAATTGCAAATTTTATTGTTGATTTTCTTGATTGCAATCCGCCTAATGTTTGTAAAAAAAAATCTAGAATCTCTTCTTTTTTAATTCCAGGATTTGTTACAATTACACTTAGAATATGTGTTCTCAAGGATTTGTCCTCAGTGATTTTTGATTCTATTGGTTCTGGCTCTCCTTTTATAAAATGCTCGATTATTTCCACGCTATTTCCTTTTCCAACAATTATTGATTCACCGTACTTGTCATATTGTGGTCTACCTGCTCTTCCACAAAGTTGCTTATACTCTAGTATACTAATTGGTCTGTTTGCACCAATCTTTGCATTGTATCTATTAATGCTTGAAATTACAACACGTCTTGCTGGAAGATTAACACCAGCTGCCAGAGTTGGCGTAGATGATAACAGTTTGATCGTTCCTTTACGAAATTCAGTTTCTATTATTTGCCTGCATGCTTGATTTAGTCCTGCATGATGAAAGCCAACTCCTTTTTTAACTAAAATTGCAAGTGTCCGTACTAGATCAGTATTTTCATTGTTTGTTAGAATTTTTTTTGAGATTTTTGCCAGTTCATCTAGTTCTTTTTTTTCTAAAAGTTGCTCAATTCCATCCATAGCTTTTGTTGCCAAAGATTTGGAGCGAGCCCTGGTTTCTGCAAAAATTAGTGACTGGCCTCCTTGCTTTACGCACTGAATTCCTAGATCAATGGCTGCTCCACGTATGGTATTATCTACCTCAAATGTAGTACCATCACTCATAGTTACCACACCTTCATCATAAACTCCTTCAGATAGTGGTACAGGCCTCCAAGTATTTTCTACCAAATTACACCCAAGCCAATTTGCCAATTCGTCTGAATTTGTAATTGTAGCACTGAGACCCAAAATTTGTGGTTTATGCTCGAGTCTTTTTAGCTGAGTTAAAACCATCTCAAGTGTTGGTCCACGTGAATCATCGCCAATCAAATGTATCTCATCAGAAATTACAAGTCCAATTTCATCAATCCACTCAACTCCCTTTCTAATTATAGAATCCATCTTTTCATTAGTTAAAATCAAAATATTATTTTTCTCTAGTTTTTTTTCAACATTATCAAAATCACCAGTGGAAATTCCAACTTTGACTTTGTTTCCAATGGCAAGGTTTTCTAATTTTTTAAACTCTAAAAACTTTTCAGCTGCTAACGCTCGAAGTGGACTGAGATAAATTACCTTGCCTTTGTTTTTTGAGAGATAACTAATAATTGCCAGAGTTGCTATCAATGTCTTACCACTTGCAGTAGGAGCAGAGACCAAAACACTTTTTCCCTTTAGAAGTCCTGCCTTTACACTATCAGCTTGAGGGGGATATAGTTTCGTTAATCCCTCAGATTTTAAAAACTCAATTGCAGATTCAGGAAGATCTAGTTTCTCTAATTTCATACTCGGTTATAATGACCGGGTTTTGATTCATAAATAGATGCTTCGCGCAGCATTCTTCTGATATAGTTTCTTGCTTCTTCTTCTGTGAACTTTTCAGTCTTTTCTAGTTCTTTGACAAATGTCCTTTCCTCTACTGCAATCTTGTTATCGCCTTCAAGGCCTTTTAGAACATCCATGAATAGTTGCATTTTTGATACCTCACTTCTTGGTCTTCCTTGAAGGACTCCCAAGTCCACTTTACCAGTATTGACATCAACTCCCGCATCCTGAAGCATTGATTGGATCAGGAATATTGCACGCTCAGCATCTTCTTCTTCAACTTTGTCTTTCATGAGTAGCCTTGCACGAGCAGTTGAGAGCCTAATTATTCCTTCAAGTTGTCTTGGGGTGACTGTAATCATCTCTTCGGATTCCACATTTCTCATCTGTAAATAATAGTCTAGAATTTTCTCTTCAGCTTCTTTTGTTAAATCAGGCGTACCCTTTTTTGCAAATGCAAGATACTTTGTTAGCAAATCAACATCAATTACAGAACGCTTGTCTGTTCCTTGTGGAGAATGTAATTTAATTATGTGTCGAGCAATCTTTTCATCTTTTTCTTTAGATGGAATATCTCTTACTACAAATATCAAGTCAAATCTTGTGAGCAATGGAATTGGCAAGTTTACATTTTCTGTGATGTTTTTGAATGGGTCATACTTGCCATACATTGGGTTAGCTGCTGCCAAAATTGAAGTTCTTGCATTCAGTGTTGCAACAATACCACCTTTTGCAATACTTGCAGATTGTTGTTCCATAACTTCGTGTAATGCACTTCTATCTTCTGGTTTCATTTTATCAAATTCATCAATACATACCAGTCCTTGATCACCTAATACTACGGCTCCTGCTTCTAGCATCATAATTCCTGACTTGTCTTTAACTACAGCTGCTGTAAGACCTGCAGCAGTTGAACCTCGACCTGATGTGTATAGTCCCCTTGGCGCAATTCTTGCACAAAACTTTAACATTTCACTTTTTGCAGTACCAGGATCACCAACAAGAAATACGTTAATGTCACCTCTAATCTTGCTTCCATCACCTAATGATCGCTGGTTAGAACCAACAATCAACAACAAAATTGCTTCTTTTATTAGCGATTGTCCTTGAATGTGCGGTGCAAGTGAATCAATCAACCTCTGATAGATATCAGGACTCTGTGATAGTGCTCGAATTAATTTTTCATCTTCAGGTAAAATTTCTTCTCTTTGTATTTTTCTTGAGGACTTGTTACCACGACCTCCCAAGAATTCAATATTGTTACCTTCAATTCTCAACCTGTAAAGTCCACTGTGTCCCCTCGGAACACCTGCAACTGACTCTTGCTCAATTCTGACTATACCAGTAAGTATGATTCTGTCTCCCGGTCTTGCATTATCAACTAGATCCTGACGTATTGTGACATCAACATAGTGAGGAAGCTGGCCTGGAGGAAGGTCTTCAGGGAGTTCTTGTAATCTTAGAATTTGAAAATCTATGAATTTACTATCTTCAGGTTTTAGCTCAAAGTCTCGCTGTTTACAATTTGGGTTATCACAAACAACTGGAGTCTTTACATCCATGCTTTTGAGCTGAATTACTTTGGTCTTATGCTCATCAGGACACACAAAGATTAGCTCCTTTGCCAGTGGTTTTACTTCTGATGATCTTACTACCATTCCTGAAACACTTGTGATATGTCCAATTGTTTCAGCAGTAATTTGTCTGAGACTACGTTGTAGTGGATAGTTTACAAGTCTAACACGAACTTCATCTTTGATTTGTTCCGCATAGTCAACGAATCTGGTTTGTAAAGCTTCTTTTATTGCACGAGAAAATGCATCGAGAATTTTATCAGGTTCATCAGAGAACATCCTTGCAAGATCTGGTTCTACTACAAGGTCATTGTAATCAACTAAAATGTACTTTGTATTTTTTGGCATCATCTCGTCGATTTGCTCAACATACTTGTAATTACCAAACTTGTCTTTGAATCTAATTAAGAAATCTTTTACCTTGTCTGACAAGGCAGATTCTGTAAATGTGCTAGCTTGAACTCTGCTCATTTAAATTACTCCTCATCTGGTTTTCAAAATTTTTGCTGTTATCATAAATTGTTTTAAAGAAAACACTTTCTTCAACTGTAATCTTGTTATACAAATCAGAATTTAGTTTTGTAGAGTCTGCAAGTTTTACAAGTTTGCCCCTTCGCATTCTAAATAACTCTAGCAACATACTTTCAACGTGATTAAAGTCGTCTCTTTGTAATGTTCTCATGTGTTGTTTTAGTTTAATGTAAAAGTGAGGATCAAGAGTTGATACTTGGTATTCGCCCACCATTTTTTCTTTTGATAATGCTTGTTTGAGCTCAGTTATCATGTCTGGTGAATCCAATTCTCCAAGTTTATTGTCTGCAATAATTTTTCCAATCCATCGAGGTAGATTCAAGACCTCGCCTGTGCTTCCTTTAATGTTGATGTTGGCCACGTTAAACTCAACATCCTGACTAAGAGTAGTTTTAGCATCCTTTAGGCCATATCCCATATCATGTAACTTTTCAACATTCTCTATTTCCATTAAGATCACTACTTTACCGTCAGATCCTCATGTAATGGATCAATCAAATCTCTTCACCATTTAGTGAGATCAATTGATCCTACTAATTTCGATTTATTAGTGGGGCGTAGACTATGAGTAAACATGAATTCAACAGGTATGTGGGTTGAAAAGTATCGCCCGGCAAAACTATCTGAAATAGTAAACCAAACTGAAATAATCGGTAGTCTGGAAGCTCTGATTGCAAATCCTGCAGATATGCCACACTTGTTGTTTTCCGGATCTGCCGGAGTTGGCAAGACTACAGCTGCCATATGTATTTCAAGGCAAGTCCTTGGAGAATTTGCCAAAGACTCCACTTTAGAGCTTAATGCATCAGATGAGAGAGGGATAGGAATGGTAAGAGAAAAGGTAAAGAAATTCTCTAGGTTTGCAGGAATGGCAGATGTTCCCTTCAAATTGATTATACTAGATGAGGCAGACGAGATGACAAATGATGCTCAGACTGCTCTGAGACGAATAATAGAGGATACTGCAAAATATTGTAGATTTATCCTAATTGCAAATAACATATCAAAAATTATCGATCCAATTCAAAGTAGATGCGCCACCTTCAAGTTTACCTCAATTCCTGAAGAAGACTTGATTGGTAGACTGGCAGATATTGCCAAAAAAGAGAAGATAAAGGTAGACAAAAAAGGCCTCAAGGAGATTTATGATTATTCAGAAGGAGACTTGAGACACGCAATTAATTTAATGCAGGCAACTGCAAGTTTAGGCGATATTAGTGAAGAAAACGTAAAGGCATCAGCTGGACTTTCTAAAACATCTGATGTGGATATAGTCCTCAAGATGGCATTGACAGGAAAAATCATTGAAGCAAGAGAAAAAATGATAGAGCTAATCAAAGTTTATGGAATGAGTGAATCTGATTTTCTAAAATATCTGAACTCTGCAGTTTTCAAATCAAAACATGAAAGACTATCTGAAATATTAGAATCGATTGCAAAATATGATTATAGAATTTTAGTTGGGGCAAATCCTGAGATTCAGCTATCTGCATTACTAGCAGAACTTGGAAGTTTAGAAAAATAACGCAGAGAGAGGGATTCGAACCCTCGTGTCCTTGCGAACACAGGCTCTCAAGGCCCGCGCCCTACCGGGCTAGGCGACCTCTGCAAAGTTCGATAAAATACGGTGATTAAAATTTGTTGATAAAAATAAGAAAAAAGAAAAGTTTTCTTTAATCGTGTGAGTGTGGACCGCCACTGCCTTCCATCTTGACGTATGTACCTGCTGCTTTCTCATGGAATTCCATGTTAGCTTGATCAATTAGGATAGCTCCTGTTGGACATGCTTCTTGACAAGCCATACAAATAGTACAATCATGTTCTCTGATTGGCATTGATTTGTCACTTTTGTCTAGTCTTTCGTCTTGTTCAGTAAGACCAGTACCATCAAAGGTTTTACCAACAACATCTGCTGCTGGAATATCTTGTTCGGTTCTATACCATTCGAATGTCTGTACTGGACATACACTCATACAAGATCCTGCGGCAATACATGAATCCCAATCGACTGCAACTGTAGTACCATGAACACCTAATGGGACTTGCTCATCTCCATGTTCGGCATATGCTGCTTTTACTTCATCATCTGAAAATGCTGCACCATCTTTTCCGGTATTTACAGGCCAAATCCAGTGGAAATTTTCGCCATCGCTATGACTTGTTTTTCCAGTTGGTTTTTTGTCGTGAAAATAGTCTTCTGCTATTACTAAATCTGCCATTAAATAATCACTGTCCAATTATTATTTAAATCTAGATAGAATTAATCTAGCCTAATCCATCCATTGGCAATGACAGGTAAAAATTAAAAAATAATCTTATGAAAATTTTTAGAAATTGAATTTCTATGCTGCTTTATCGTGATGTTCTTGGTTTGATTGATCGACTTTGATTGCTTGTGGAGGACATACAGATACGCAGGCCATACACCAAATACAGTCATGTTCTCTGATTGGGTCTGCCTTGTCAGTATAATCTACTCTTTGATCCTTTTCAGTACTGCCTGTACCTTCAAAGGTTTGTCCCACTACATCTTTGGCTGGAATGTTTTTTTCAGTCCTATACCATTGAAAGACCTGGACTGGACATGCCTCAATGCATGCACCATCTGCAACGCACGAGTCCCAATCTACTGCCACCATTGTTCCGCTAACACCTAATGGTACTTGTTCTTCGTTTTTTGCAGCATATGCAGCTTTTACTTCATCATTGCCTGCAGCTTCATCTACTCTTCCTGGACCCCACATGACATGATAGTGCTCACCGTCAGAATGGTTAATCTTTCCAATTGGCTCTAAGCCCTCAGGGAAATTCTCTGCTATTGGCATGATTCCACTCAGATTTAGATATTATTTAAAGCTAGGCCAGAATTAATACCCACAAATTGAATCGATCTTAATTTGTTACTTTGAATACCTTACGTTCATATCGTTTGAATACAAATTACAATAGTTGGATATTTTCAAGTACGATGTTTATCGTGGACCAAACATTGGAGTGTACATTACTGTTAATGATAGTTTTGTTTTGTTGCCAATGGGATTTGCAGAAACTAAAGCTGAAAAACTTGCAAAATATCTTGAAGTAGAACCACTGTACACAGCAGTTGCAAACACTCGACTAATGGGTGCACTGATGGTAATGAACAATCATGGAATATTATTGCCAACTACTGCATACCAAGAAGAGTATGATTTTTTGAAAAAAGAGACAGGACTTGAAGTGGGAGTATTGGATACAAAGTATACAGCAGTAGGTAATGTAATTTGTGCAAATGACAAGGGAGCAGTTGTATCTCCTTGGCTTTCTAAATCAGAGGTTGAAACTGTAAAGCAAGTTTTGGATGTAGAGGTAGTTCAAAAGCGAATCTCAGGGTTAAATGTGGTAGGCTCTATGATGGTTGCAAACAATACTGGTGCTGTAATTCATCCAGAAGCAGACGAGGAAGATATGAAGATGTTTGCAAACCTTTTGGGCGTGCATCTAGAGCATGCTACAATTAACATGGGAGTTCCATATGTAGAGTCTGGAATATTGGCAAACAACAAGGCAGTAGTTGTAGGGTCTATGACTACAGGACCTGAGATTATGATGTTAACTAGGGCTTTTCTAAATTAAGAACTGAAGACGGATCATCAGTTATAGTTTCAATATCAATTTGTGATTCTGCTCCGGATTTCATATCGCGCAGTACTACTTTGCCATTTTCTAATTCTTTTGGAGCTACAATTATACAAAATCTAGATTCTGCTGCTTGGTCCATCTGTTTTTTTAATTGTTTTCCTGCAAGGTCAATATTAGTTGGAATGTTTGCGAGTCTAAGTAATGATGCAATGCTCATTGCAACTTTTTGCATCTCATCATTAATGTATAGAACTGAAACTCTATCTGAAATATAATCCGATATTATTTTTTGCTCTTGCATTGTAAGAATAATTCGCTCAACTCCACCTGCAACTCCTGTTGCACCAATGTCTTCTCTACCAAATGCTTTGGTAAGAGAGTCATACCTACCGCCACCAGCTAATGCTCCCAAGGTAGAGTTTTTGTCAAACACCTCAAAGACAGTTCCTGAATAATAATCCAATCCTCTAACTATGCCGAAATTAATTCTAACATTTGATACTCCTCTATTTTCTAGAGATTCAAAGAGATGTTTTAGATAATCCCATGATGCAAGACTAGTTGTATCTATCGTTTGTTCTACTTCTTTTATTGTACCTTTAATTTGAGAAAACTCTAGAATCTTTTCTAGCTTATCTATATCATATCTGTCTTTGAACTCATCACGAATTTCTTGCTTTGATTTTTTCTGAATCTTATCTATTGCACGTAAAATGTCTGCCACTAGCTGTGGATTTTTTGAATCAAAAATTTGGTTAATGTAAGATTCTACTAGTTCTCTGTGGTTGATATCAATTGTAATGTCTTTGAGTAATAGAGAGTCAAAGAGTCTTGATGTAAATTCAATAATTTCAGCTTCTGACTCTATTCCAGGCTTTCCGTAAACTTCGATATCCCACTGGTGAAAGTATCGATATCTTCCTTTTTGTGGTTCATCATATCTGAATACTCCACCAAAACTAGAAATTTTTGCAGGTAGTCTCATTGATTTTTGTGACGCTGCATATCGAGTCAGGCCAACTGTAAAGTCAAAACGTAGTGCAATTTCTCTATCTCCCTTGTCTTTGAAATAATAAATCTCATCTCGGATTGCAGGGCCAGACTTTGTCTCAAGAACTGAGAGAAGCTCGATTGGAGATGGATCCATAAATGAAAAGCCATACAAACTTGAGAGCTGCTTAAAGTGGGATCTAATGTGTTCAATGTTGGCATGTTCTGTTGCCTCAAAGTCTTTCATTCCACGTGGTAGTTCCAAGATAGTTTTGGTGTTAGATGTAGTGATTTAGATATTTCTAAAGTAGCTATGCAGAACTAGGCAAAATAATTATTAACAGAGCGTCATAATGGTTGATTGAACAAAAAATTGCTATTGTATCTATAATTGTGGCATTTGTTGCAGGTACACTGATTTCTACAAATAAAGTTGATGTTATTTTTTGGAGGTTTTGAAAAAATTGGCTCTATGATTTTTCAGAACCACGTATAGTAGCTTGGTTTCCTGCTGAATGATGTATTCCAATAACTGCTCCTGGATGAGTAGTAACTATCATCAAAGTTTCACAAGAAAGACATAGAATTGATAGTACATAGTCGGCATTTTTTTCAGAAGGGCCAGTTGTAGCTAAAACTGCATCTTCTTTAAGGTCTAATTTTCCACAATTCACACATGTAGAGGGCTTGTCTGCTACATTTTTTATTTTATCAACGTAATAATGAACCACTACAAAAACTGTCCAATAATGATTCTTAAACTAAGAGCTTTGAGAATATTTTTTAGATGTAAAAATAAGTACAGTTTTAGAAAATAATCTACCTTCAGGGAAAATTACTGTTTTTCAGGCACAGGAATTGATGGTACATTATACAAGATTATGAAATTTTGAGTATTCCTTCTTTAATTAAAAATTGAATTCCTTGGATAAAGGTGGTATCATCAATCTCACCATCAGCCCACCATCCTGCATTGTTTTTAATCCATTCTGGAATTTCATTTTCACCCGAGCTAGAACCTGGATTAGTTGGAGGAATAGTCATGATTCCCTCTTTAATTAAAAATTGAATTCCTTGGATAAAGGTGGTATCATCAATCTTACCATCAGCCCACCATCCTGCATTGTTTTTAATCCATTCGGGAATTTTAGAAGCTGAACTAATATTGTCATTTAATTTTTCAAGTAATGGGTTCTCATCGATTTCAATTTCTACAATGGCAAATCCACCCATGGTTGCATCAGGTTTTTCTTGTTCTGGTCCTGTGCCATGAACAATTATTGAATAACGTACTAGTCCTGCTTTTTCTTTTATTGGGAAAAGATGATGAACTCGACCAAATTCATTATACAGGCTATCTTCTCCCATCTCTTGTGCATATGAACGCAGTTTATTTCCTTGCTCATCAACTACCCAAATATCATAATGAATTTGATCTAAAATTTCAGCATCATTATATTTGCTAATGAAATTTATTTTCCAGTCAATATTACAACCCTCAATTGGTATTTGTGGAGAATAATTGTACTGTATCATCATAGAATATGTATTTGTAGAAACGCGATCACTTGTATAATCATAAAATTTTGTAGGACATTTCAACAACTCTTCTTTTTGTATTGTTTCCTCTACATCTTTGAAAGGATCATCTAGGATATTTTCTTTATAATTTAACAAAGTGAACTGATACATTATTGGAGCATTGTCCTCAGTAATTCCAGCATAAGTTAATGCTTTGACTGGAAAAGGAAAATCATCTAC
>JAQBBT010000017.1:0-3337 GCA_032125915.1 Nitrososphaerota archaeon | reverse complement strand
AAATGACTGAAGAATGTAGTCCAAACTGTTGGTGTAAAAGACCTAAAGAAGACGAATAATTTGTTAATCTGAAATTATTTTTTGGGAAGGATGAGAATTAAAATTGCACACAACCTAATCCATGTTAGAAACTATTGGCACTGCTAACTCTTTGGGATTTAAGATAATATTCAAAACGACACTTGCTAGAACAATGAGTTAGGGGAGAATCCCCAATCGGTTTTTTACAAGTCTGACATTTTTTCTCCAATATTATCGCCCACGGAAATATAAAATTAGGTTGTAATAAATTTTTGAATTTGTAATTTTATTTTGTTACAATTTCTGAAATTTAGATCATAATTTGAAATTACTTTTGAGAATTTTTAATCTTGATATTTTGAACAATCTTATCTCTTCCCTGTGCATATCGTGGTTTTGCCCTAAGTGCAGTACCACAACAAGGACAGTTCCTTCCAGCCCATATTAGATAGACTTCACAGATTGAACACCGTTTGTGCCCTGATTCATATCGTCCAACACTTTTGGTGGAAGGTTTTTTTATTGCATGTTTTGAACAAATTCCTTTACAGTGCATTTGTAGTCTCACAGGCTCATTTTTTAGGGAATTTAAATATGATCCTCTGTAACAAAATTATTTTACACGAGAAAAATTAGACACGAATTTTAAAATTACAAGTAAAAAAATAACATTACAAAAGGTTTGCTTTATGTAGCAATATACCATGTTATGAATATGATGAGTAATCAAGAGGAATGTGATTCAATGGAATTAATACAACAAGCAAAAAAATTTGGATTACTTGATTCAAACCTTACAGTAAAATGCGTTCAGTGTAATGCTATCTTCCCAAAAGAATATCATAAATGCCCTCGATGTCAAATGGGTCAGTCATCCCAAACCACAAAGTTCAGCATGACAGTAACTTGGGAGTAAAATAAAATTGATGTCATTACAGAAACATGTAGATAAACTTGAAGTTGAAATTAAAGAAACTCTGAATCTTGACGAATTAGAATCCAAAATTTATCTGGGGCTATTAAGAACAGGATCAATCACTGCAAGTGCATTATCTAAAAATCTTGATATTGATAGAGCAACAATGTATAGAATTGTTGAGAAATTAGTGGATAGAAGTATTATCTCAACTACCCTTTCCAGTCCAAGATTTTGTACGGCTATTGAGCCAAAAAAGGCACTAGAGATTGCACTAGGAAAAAAAGAATTAGAAATAAGAAAAATAAAAGAATCTGGTGAAACTATTGTTAATAAGATTAACAGCGAAATTACAGCCAATAAAGGAACAACTATTCCTACTCTTAGGATAGTTCAAGGAAGAGCCAACGTTTACTCTGACATTGCACAAATGATTGAAAGTTGTACAGATACAGTATACATTGCAACAACACTTGAGGACATTTCAAAGATGTATTACAGTATAATTCCTGAAAAAATTAAAATCTGCAAGAACAAAGGTGGAAAAGTTATGCTTTTAGTTGATGTTGCAGATAAGGAGACGATTTCATTTGTAAAAAGATTCGGTGCAACTGAAACCAGAGCATGCAAACTTCCATCAAATGGCAGAATCGCAGTTCAAAAGGACAAGCAGATGATAATGTCTGATTCCAGTCAAACATCTTCAAATTCTGAGACTGATTTTTCAGTATCAACAAACGCCAAAGATATGGTAAACAATATGGACAGTTTATGCAGATTGTTATGGAAGTCAGCAAAGCCACTAAAGTAAAAAGTAAAATTTAATCGGTTTGGGATAAAAAATTCAGTTTACCGCAAAAAAGCGATTAGGTAAAAGAAAAGATGACTAGTTAAAAGAAACAAGATTATTAATTGTGATTTGATAGTAAAGTCTTAAAGCAATTATTGAAGGATAATTATAAAATGGTGGATTATTACAAGTACCTAAAATGTCCTGAATGTAGGGAATCTGAATTGTATTGTCCAGCACACCGAGACGAGGTAGAAAAAATACTTGGTTTTAACTAATCCATGTTAATAATATGTAAAATGAACAAACAATTTTCTATGGGGGTTAAAATTCTTACAACATGAAAATACTCGTAATTGATGATAATCAAGAAACTACCATAATGCTCTCAAAATTCTTCAACGCCAAGGGTTTTGAAATCGTAGTTACAAACGATCCAATGGAGGGACTTAATCACATCCGACAAGATCAATACGATGTTATTCTCTTAGATATTTCAATGCCTGTAGTTAGTGGGATTGGAATTATTGAATTATTAGCAGGTGAAGACACTTTAAAAGACCAGAATATTTTCTTATTTTCTGGAACTAACATTCCAGAAATTCAATTAAAAAATTTGTTAAGAAGAGATGGCGTTAATGGTTTTTTGAAAAAACCAATAAACCTTGATGAACTTTTAAAGACAATTACTAGTTAAGAACATACAAATTATTTTTTGGGAAGGATTTCTAAAGTCGAATCCGATGAGGAATCACATAAGGGGCAAAATAAGCCATGACCGTCTTCAGACAAAGCAATTCTCAATCCCTCTTTGGCACACTTTGGGCAATCAGCAAAATCAGACATTTTATTTGAGCTGTTTCCTTAGTGTATCGTTAATTACTTTTGAGTAACTTACTGAGCCGTTTGTACTTTGAATTTGTTTTGCCTGAATTAATCTTAACTTCTTGTCCAAATCCTCATCAATCATTATTGTGATTCTTTTAGCTATGTGGGCAAGGCAAGAAACCAATATTTAATGAATTCTAAAAATTCATACCATCGTCACCCTTTAATGTCTCTGGAAAAATTACGCACAAAGCGGGGAGTGTCTTTTTTACTGACAGTCGATAAAAAGACACTCCCCCCCTTTGACGCCTAGAAAATGCGCCATAACTAAAGTCATTATCAAGCGAGAAATGTTGCAAATCAGAATATTGCGATACATTTTCAGAGTTAGTAATCATCAATTTTGTTTATTTAAAATTAATTTTGATTATTTGTAATGGTTACTTTTAGTGAATTACGTGTCTGTAAAACATGCGGGAATGTCTTTTCAACTCAAGCTGGAGGGGTAAAAATATCTAATTGTCCTCAATGTGACAGAACAGATTTTGATACTATTGAAGAAGATAAAGAATTAGTACAAGAATAATCTAATGGTAATGCAAAAAAAATGTTCTTGTGAATGTGGATGCATAAGGAAAATCTGGAATGTTTACTATGATTTTTGTATTTTTTGTGTGTGGAAGCAGCATAAAAAAATAATTTCAAATTAACTAATTGAAAAATTCATCTAGTAATTGCCGTTAAAAGTTTGCTAAGGAGTATAGCAGAAGAAATTAAATTGC
>JAQBBT010000016.1:0-7881 GCA_032125915.1 Nitrososphaerota archaeon | reverse complement strand
GCATAGATAGTGTAGAGTAGACATTTTCTCTGGCAAATTCAATGTCTTTTTGTTCATCTTCAATCTCCTCGATTAAAACAGGTTCTAATTCGACATGTTCTTGTTCATATTTTTCTTCTGCATGGTGCGCTTTTGTGCCTAAAATTAGAGATTGTGATGGTTTTGGCTTTACACCTTGAATCGATAATGGAATTTTATATTCGCAATAACCTAGGGCATCTGCAAAATCTGTTACTGCAGCATTAAGAAAGGTAATGTCTTTTTCTCTATTGATTTTAATCAAGATTATTTAGGATTATTTTTTGGAATGAAAAACCTTGTGATTTTTCTGAAAAGGAAATTATGATTTCTATTTTTAAAAAAACTAGAAGAAATTTAGTCTTCTAAATTATGCATTGACTTTAAATCTTTTTTGAAGGGCTCCAAGTTTTCAGGTATAGGAAATGAAAATGAATCTTTTAGCGAGAGACCTTTAGCTTTCTTTTCATTCCATACTTTGGAGTTAAATTCTGCTATTTCATTTGTTAGTTTATTTTCAGGATACTCATCTTCTGCTTTTACTTGGTGTTCTTTATGGATACTCTCTGTTGAGTACAGAGTTTTCCAGAGATGATCAGTGATAAATGGAGTAATTGGTGCTAATAATTTTAAAATTGTTGATAATGTTTTATGTAGTGTAAAAATTGCACCATCTCTTTCCTCATCTGAGAATCCAATTCCATAAGCTCTTGCTTTTACCATTTCTATATAGTGCGCTGCAAAAACATTCCATGTAAATTCTCTAATTGCAATTGCTGGAACAAAAAAATTGTATTCCTCATATCCTCGTTTACATTCTTTAATCAGGTTGTTTAATTCTGATAATATCCACAGGTCAGTTGCATTTGGTGTTGCTGATTTTATTACAGGAAAACTCGATAAGAATCTAGAAACATTCCATAGTTTGCTCAAGAATTTTTTTGTAGATTCTATTTTTTGCTCGTTGCATCTAAAATCATAACCGTGATTAATTTCACTAGCACTCCAAAACCTAAAAGTGTCAGCTCCTAATTTCTCAATTACCGGCAAAGGATCAATTGCATTTCCCTTGCTTTTGCTCATCTTCATTCCCTTCTCATCAAGCCCATATCCCATAATCCAGGCCTCAGACCATGGTTTCTCTCCTGTGAGCTGGTCACATCGTAAAAGTGTGTAATACAGCCACGTTCTTACAATGTCTTTTGCCTGGGGACGAATTGAGACAGGATATACTTTATTGAAAAATTCTGTGTCCTTGTTAAATTTAGAGATAAAAAGTGGCGATACACTAGAGTCCATCCAAGTATCAAAAGTTCTCTCTTCTCCAACAAATTCTGTTGATTCACATTTGGGACATTTTTCTATTGGACATTTCTCAGACCATGGTTTGTAATATTTCCCAGGTTCTGGAACGTATGGCTCTGAGCAACTTTTACAATACCATATAGGAATTTCAGTACCATAATACCTTCGTCTTGATATGGGCCAATCAATATTGATTGACTCTAACCAATTCATGAGAATTTGTTTATGCATGGATGGATAAAATGTAATTTCTTGTCCTAGTTTTTTTATTTTCTCTACTGCATCTTTTTGTTTTAGATAATATTCCTCCATGGGAATTATCTCAATTGGAATTTTACTTCTCTCAGAAACTGGTGTTCTATGACTAATGTCTTCTGTTTTTTCAAGAAAACCTTTGTTTTCTAAATCCTCAATAATTTTAGTTCTAGCTTGTTTTGGTTTCAATCCTGCATATTCTCCAGCAACTTCAGTCATTTTTCCATCTAGACCTATGGCAACTATTTCTTCTAATTCTAATTCTCGAAACAATGCAACGTCATTTTGATCACCATAACTACAAACCATTACAGCTCCTGAACCAAATTCCTGCTGGGCTGAGTGATGAGTTCGAAGTTCTACTTCGGCATTTGTAATTGGTACAACTACTTTCTTACCAATGTATTGAGAATACCTTTCATCTTCTGGATTTACAATAATTGTTTTACAAGCACACAAAAGTTCTGGTCTTGTACTTGCAATAATTATTTCCTTATCTGTATCCTTTATCTTAAATTTCATGTAGACTAGTTTAGTTTGCAAATCCTGATAGACTATTTCTGCATCTGCAATTGTAGTTCCTGATACCCAATCGTAATTGTTTGGTCTATTGGCAAGATAGATTTGCCCTTTCTTCCATAGTTCGATAAAAGTAGATTGTGTGAGTGTTCTGTACTCTTCAGAATCTGTTCTGTAATAGTTTGCAAAATCCCCGCTCAATCCCAAATTCTTCATAATCAAGAGCATTTCTGCCTCTAAATCATCAAGTGCGACCCTGCATAATTTCAGAAATTCTCCACGTTCAGTCTCTCGCATTCGAATGTTGTGTTTTTTCTCTGTGTAGAGTTCGACTGGAAGCCCGTTTCTGTCAATTCCGATAGGGAAATAGACATTTTTTCCAGCCATCCTTGCAGTTCTTGCAATCATATCGATTTGTGAGTAGTGAGCTGCGGCTCCAATATGCCAAGGTCTTCCAGATGGATATGGGGGCGGAGTATCTATGGTAAAGTTATCATCTGTAGGGGTAAATGCATAAATTTTTTCTTCATCCCATTGTTTGAGAATCTCTTTCTCCAACTCTGGATTCCATGCTTTTTCATTAATTTTAGGGTCCATTTCTTAACTATCTTGAAATATTAGAAATAATGTGAGAGCCTTTGTTGTAGCCTTCATAAATGTAAACTCCTACAGCTTCTACATTTGATGGCATTTTGGGAACTAAAAGTTTGATTATCTCTGATGATAAATTCTCTACAGTTGCTTCTCCTTTCAAAAGATATGTTGTATTTTTGGGAACCTGAAGATCAAACATTCCTTTGGGGCCATCAAACTGAATTTGATAATGTGACTCATCTTCTTTTTTTAGATATTTCTCATTGATGAAAAACTTGTGATCAAAAATATTTACAACCTCTTTGATTATTTTTTTTGCAACTCCAAAATCTACTAGGAGATTGTCTTTCATCTGTCCGACTAGTTCAACCATTACTGATGATGTATGTCCATGAAGGATAGAGCATTTCTCAACTAGTGGCAAGATATGTGCATAATCAAATGTAAAGGATTGATCCTCTAAAAAGATTGAACCTGTCTGTGGTGTTTTATCATAAAATACAATATCTTCTAGCTCTTTAATTTGTGCAGAATATTTTGGGTGGCCTACTGCCATGACTTTATTCTCCGTATTGTCTTTGATCTCTATGTATTTTTTTATGTCCTCTTCATTGTCTATTACTTCAATGAACCCTTTCTTTGTTTTAAAATCAATTTTTACTGTTTTACCGTTTTTCAGTATAATTTCATTATCATATTGGTATTCTTCTTCCAAAAATGTGAGCATTTGCGCTATTGTTAGCTCTGTTCTTGTTCTCAAAAGGTTCCCTTTTTTGTCGATATATTTGAAATCAGAGTCAAGAATAGTGGGACTTGCAGTCATGTGAAGGCATTTAATTTTGGCTCTATAAATGCTATAATGAAAATCCTAAAAATCCTCTAGATTCATTACTTTATTTTGAAATTATTTTTTTGGGAGAATGAGCATAAAGTTGAGCAAAATTCTAGAAAACCTTTATGAAAAATCATCCGTTATAGATTCTACATTTACCACAGCTTTTAAAACTCCAATAAAATTCCCATCATCATCTAGAATTCTAATGGCGATATCACTTGCATAAACGCCAGCACTTTCATCAAATCCGCCTTCAGATAAAAATATGCCATTTTGTTTTGCCTTTTGCCACCACATCTCATCGTCTTGTCTGTAATCAGATGTTTTATGTGACTGTGCAATGTTTGCACCAAATTGATTGGTTACAAAAATTTCCGCATATTTGAATTGGGTTTCTGATTTTTCATCAATCTCCATGATGGAACGAAGTACATCTGATGCAGAATTATGAATCAAGTTGAAAGCGACAGAATTTGGTACATTAGGATCACTTGATTGCCATTTTTCGTCAACTTGTCTGATTATTTCTTCAGGAAAGTCAGTTGCAGCAAATGCAGCATTAGATTCTGCGAGTGATTGTTGAATTTGAGGAAGGTATACTATCTCACGGGATTGTTCTATTTTCATGTTAATCTCTGCTTGCAGTATTTGTAGATTATTAATCAAGACTTTATCATCAGTTGTTTGAGAGGGAACTTCAATCATTTCATTTTGAACAAAATATTCAATTGCATGGAGAAATTCTTCGTCTGTAATTTGATCATTTACCCAAAATCCTACTGCAGTTTTTATCCATGAGGGAATTTGAGATTCTTCTTGAGCAGAAACAAAGGTTGCCAAAGCTACACCTGAAATTATAGTTAAAAAAAAGACAAAAAATATTGATTGTTTCAATCTTGTCAACTTTTTTTAAACAATCTTCCTAGTAATTAAATTATTTTTTGGGAATGACGAGAATTATCACAAATTTCAAGCTAGCGAATTTAGAATTTTGGCCAACTCTACGTCATTTTGAGTAATTCCACCTGCATCATGAGTCATCAGGTCTACTGTAAGCTTGTTGTAGACGTTAAACCACTCTGGATGATGATTCATTTTTTCAATATGCATAGCAGCTCTAGTCATGAATCCAAATGCTTGATTGAAATCCTCAAACTCAAAATCCCTATGTAACTTTTCCTCTTTAATGCTCCATCCAGGTAGGTTTTTCAACTCTTCAGAAATTTGTTCAGATGATAATCTCATCATAATTTTCCTAACGTACTACTACTACATTAAAAGTTAAAGAATAATATCTAATAGTTTTCTAATTTGAATAGTCTAAAATTTTGTGAATAAAATGAATACTGAACTTTTAAAAAATATTGAAGATGCAATTAAAAAAACTATTCCCAAAAAAAGAATTGGTGTAGCTTTTTCAGGTGGAGTTGATAGTACTTTGATTTCAAAAATCCTTGATGATTTAAAATATGATATTACACTACTAACAATTGGATTTTCTGAATCTCATGATATTTTATTTGCAAAAGAGGTTAATCAGCAATTACAACTTCCTCATCATGTATTAGAAATTGATGGTGATACCTTTGAGAAAATAACATCAGATATCAACAAAAAAATAAAGACTGAGAATCTTTCCTGGAATGAGAACTGTATTGCGTTTTACTATGTTTCCCAGCTTGCAAAAAGCTTGAATCTTGATACTGTAGTTACTGCTAATGGAATTGATGAGTTATTTTGTGGCTATAATGCTTATCGAGAAGTAATTTCACAAGGTGAATCGCAAGTAAACGAGCTGATGGATGCAAAATTAGAAAATGAAATTAAAATGATGAAGGCAGTCAATCTAATATCTTCTGAATTTGAAGTGACAATTTTACAGCCATTACTTTCAAGTGAATTTGTAGCATTTGCAAAATCTGTTTCTATGAGTGAGAAAATACTTGATTCAGAAGACTTGATAAGAAAACATGCTATTCGAAAACTTGCAGCAGATGTGGGAGTGCCTGAAATCTCCTACACAAAACGAAAAAAAGCTTTACAGTATGGAACTCAGATTCACAAGAAATTATTAAAAACTAGATAACTTTTTTACAGTTTTTTGCAACTGACTTGCTTACGTTACTGATGATGATGCTTGATGCTCCAAGATGTTTTTGGGGTGAAAATATTGAATCAATTTCCTTCTCTGTTAGTTTGGATGAGAAGGCCTTGTCTTGCTTTATTGCATCCTTGTATTGCATTCCCTTATCATTTGCCTCAAATGCCACTCGTTGCACATCTCGGTAGGCAACAAATCTTGGAATTCCTTTTTTGATTAATGCCTCTAGTACAAATTCTGCGAAAATTTGCCCCTTTGTAATGTATAGATTTTCAACTATTTTTTTCTCATTTACTAATAAATTTGAAATAATTCTAGTCATGGTTTCAAGCATTTCATCTAGTAAAATAGCTGAAGTTGGAAGAATAAATCTCTCATTTGCAGAGTTTGATAAATCTCGCTCATGCCACAATGGTATATTTTCAAATGAAACTCCTACCTGACTGCGTAATAATTTTGATAATGATGAGACTCGTTCACTTTTGATTGGGTTGCGCTTTACTGGTACTGCACTGCTTCCCATCTGGCCTTTTTTGAACTGTTCTGCAACCTCGCCAATCTCTGTTCTCTGAAGGTTTCTAATCTCTATTGCAATTTTCTCTAGTGTCGTTCCAATTAATGCCAATTCAAATACATATTCTGCATATCTTTCCCTTGGGATTATCTGTGTGGTGACTTCAGCTGGAAATAGATTTAATCGTTTTGCAACTCGTCTTTGTACCTCTACTGATTTTGCACCCATTAGTGATCCAGTACCAACTACTCCCATAGTTTTACAAATCAAAATTCGTTTCTTTAACTCTTCAATTCTTTCAATGTGCTTTGACATTTCAGCTGCCCAATTTGCAAACTTTAATCCAAATGATATGATACTTGCATGTTGACCATGTGTTCTGCCAACTGCTGGAATTTTTCCATGCTTTACTGCTTTTTTTGCTAAAATCAATGCTAGTTTTGCAACTTTGGGTTCAATGATTTTTAGTGCATCTCTCATCTGCATAGAATTGCTGGTATCAACTAGGTCATTACTTGTTAATCCATAATGAATCCAAGGTCTTACTTCTTTTGAGCACTTTTCACTTAATGATTCAACTAGAGCTGCAGTATCGTGGTCACTTTTAGCTTCTAGTTGTTTGATTCTTTTTGCAGTTATCTTTCCAGAGTTTGCAGCTGCGAATACTTTTTTTCCAACTGCTTTTGGTATTAGGCCAATTTCACTTTGTGAAATAGCTGCTGCTCCTTCAATTTGCAATTGATAATCTACTTTTTTTTGTTCACTGAAAATCTCCATCATTTCTGGAGTGCCATAACGACCAGAATCTATTGGTAAAATTGCCACTATACTTCTTTTTTTGCACCGAAAATAAATCTACTTGTATTGTGTGGATGGATTTCAATTTTGTTTGACAAGGAGTAAAAAAGAACTTACCTTTTAGATACTGTGAGGTATATTAGTTGAAAATGTCCAATATTTCATTGAAGAAAATGACCCGTGTGCTCAGGATATTGTGATAGGCTCAAAAAAGAATCAAAAACTGAAAAATTAAAAAAATTTGCTAAATTGATTCCTGGAAACCTACGATATTCTAATGGGCAAAAGTGGTGTACGCTGTGCGCACAATATATCATCACTGAATCCTATCTATGCCCATGTTGCAAAACTCGTTTACGCTCTAGTCTGAGAAACAAAAATCGGAGAAAAATGGTCATTGAATTACAAGTAAAATCAAAGAAAAAATAACTAAATAATTTCAAAATCCCTTAAGGAATTGATGATTTACCTGCATTCTTTTCGATTTTAGGTAAAAAAATAAAAAAGAAGGGAAATCCCTTATTCACTAATCGTGGTTTACGTCGTTTTCGTGATCGTCTTCGTCATCATCTAGTTCGTCTTCATCGTTTTCATGATCTACGTCTCCGATGTGTTCATCTTCAGGTTCTGTGTTAGTTCCCTCATTATTTGAACTTCCATATTCTGCAATACCAAAATCTACTCCTGCAAAGGAGAATAAAGATATTGCAAAGAGTGCCAACATTAGTAAGGCAATTTTTTGCTGTCTGTTTTTAACATGAACTATTGAAATAATAAATTCAGTTAAAAGCCTAAGAAGAATCTTATGAGATGAGTCTCAAGATACAAGATTAACTATTTTGTAAAGCATGTTCAAAATAAGACTTGCTAATAATTCTTCTTTGGAAATATTTTGAGTTTAATGTATCAAAGACAAATGATTTTACCGTGAACTAGAATTTT
>JAQBBT010000015.1:0-3796 GCA_032125915.1 Nitrososphaerota archaeon | reverse complement strand
ACATCACATCCTTCAGTAATTTCACATGCACAAAAACTTGGAAAGAAACCATCTGAAATTTTACTTGATAATTCTTGGCATTTTGCTGCAATGAAAGAAATGAAAAATGAAATTAAACGAGGAAGGCCAGATCTTGTCCATTTTTGTATCTTAGAGGCAACAACAATTCCATTGTACAAAAAAAATAAAATTAAAATTTACATTCATACTATTGATGATAAAGTAATTTATTTTGGAGATAATATTCACATTCCAAAATCATATCATAGATTTGAAGGCTTGATTGAAAAATTATTTCTAGAAAAAACTATAGAATCTAATGGAAATGTATTATTAGAAATCAAAGAAAAATCTTTTTCAGAATTAATTGATGAAATTAAACCTTCAAAAATAATTGGACTTTCAAGCAAAGGAGAAAAACGTTCATTTGAAAATACTATCTCTGAAATACCAGAAAATTGTTGCTTGGTAGTAGGTGGGTTTCAAAAAGGACATTTCTCTGATATCGTGCAAAGCAGAATCAATCAATTAATTTCAGTCGATGATTCTTCTTTTGAGGCTCATGTTGTAGTGGCCCGAATGCTCTATGAGTACGAAAAAACCATTTTTATGTAGGAAATTGTATTTTCTTTTTTGTGCAGTCATAGTATAGCCTGGTTAGTATTCGGGGTTTCCAACCCTGTGACGCGGGTTCGAATCCCGCTGACTGCATTTTTTAAAATAAGAACCAATTTTTAGGCTAACTATGAATTATAGATGTGAAGCCAGCTGTTAGAAAAATTGCTCTTGAGAGAATGCAGATTCTAATAACTAATGCAATTTCAAATGCACGAACAAATCCAGAACTTTCTCAAAGACATGCTCAGCTTGCACGACGAATAAGCACAAGGTATAACATTCGAATGCCTTATGATCTCCGAATTGTATTTTGTAAAAAATGTAAATCTTTCATTGCTCCTGGAATAAACTCCAAAATTAGATTGGGTAGAACATCAGTCAAGTCGATCAGAATTTCATGTAACCTTTGTGGGCATATATATCGCAAAATAATACCTCAATAGTTCATTTTATTGAATTATTTTTTGAGAAGGATGAAAATTAAAAAAAGAAAAAAAGAGAGTCTTAAGAATTTCTCAATTCTCTGAGTTGTTGCATAAGATCTTTCATTTCTAGACGCAATTCTTGAACTTTATCAGAATCTCCCTCTTCATGAGCTTCTTTTAGTTCTCCAATTTTTTCAACAAGTTGAGCTCCTAGTTCATCTATCTCCTCATTACCAGTTGGTTCTGAAAATTTTTCCTCTAGTTTTTCAATATTGTTTGCCAAACCACGAAGTGATTGTGTTCTATCATCTTTGGAGTGGTCGAGTTCTCTTGTTATCTCTGTGGTGTTTGAAGAATTTCCTGCATCAACAATGTAAATTGTTGTAGTCACAATTCCAGATTCTGCATCCTTTTCAAAGTTTGCAAGAATCCAAACTAGAAACTTTTCATCATCCTCATTTATCACAGCACCAAGACTGGACTTGTATACATCTAATCCCTCAGCAGCCTCACTCAATGATACTGTAACCTTATCTTTGAGTTCCTGTCTGTTAGAATCTTCTGTGATTTGTATACTACCCTCAAATCCTTCTACTTGAATTGGCATATGTTTTTTGTACGTCTTTTCACCCTGATGTTGACCAAATGGTCTTTCACCATCATCTGCAGCAACATATGGGGTTACAGCCACAAACATCAGTGCAAATATTGCAACAAATGCTGGAAGCATGTATTGTGTTTTTGTTGTCATTGCAAAGTAAAAGGAATTTTGAATAAAAGGCATTGTTAAGCATTGTAAGCTAACAAAGTTACCTGATCCTTATTGGTAATTGTTAAAATTAACATAAAACGGTGGGAATTTGTTTAAGGGATGATAAAAGCTGGCAAAGGGTATAGAGATCGTACTTACATTAGAAAGGACATTATTTTGATTTTATCCGAATACGGAGAGTTGAATCAAACTAAATTATTGAGTTATTGTGGATTAAACATTGCAAAACACAAAGAAATTCTACAGGATATGGAGCAAAAAGAGCTAATAGAAAGAAAAGAAGAGCCTTGGGGTAAAAAGACGATAATAAAGTACAAAGTTAGTCCAAAAGGTCATGAGTTTTGTAAATTAATTTTGGAGCCATACGAAGATATGTTTCCACGAGGGAACAGAGTTGAATAACAATGTTATCTAAAGGTTTTAAGACAAAATTGGAGATTTTAGACAATGACTAAGTCAAATCGAGACAACCACAACAGCATCTTTGAGATAATGGATGGGATGATGTTCCAATTAAGCAAAACAAAAAAAATGTTTATGATTATGATTTTGACTACTTTGATCATACCTCCCATAGCTTTGTTAGTAATGACAAGTGCATTTGATTCTCCATTTAATGACAGGTTTGACCAAAGATTGGAGGATCGTCTCAATGAACAATTACGACGTGGTCAGATTACTCTAGATGAAGCTAACAAAATAAAAAACCAAATCATAGAAAGGAATAGAGGTCAAATTCTTTTACAGCCGCCACAATTAGTGATTTTTGGAATATCTTTGGTATGGTTAGGTATTGGGATAAAACAATGGCTTTCTCTATCGAAATGGGATAAAAAATATCAAAAATTTAAAGAAAGACAGAAACAAGTTGACAAAAAACTAGATGAATTTTTTGATGAATGATTTGGAAACTTTGTTCATGATCATAACTTTGTACTAACTATCAAGAGAATTTAGTTTGAAATTATTTTTTGGAGAAGGGATGAGAATTGGAAAATGTAAAAACCTAGATGCTGATTTGTCTAAAATATACTGAGAACTGTTAGTCTTTTTTGTGCTTCTCTACCAAATTTAGTACATTTTGTATAAATGTCTCATGTGAAATATCAGGCTCTGTAGTGATGTATAGCAAATGAGTTTGTCCAATCGGAACGGTATAACGCCTAATCTTTTCGTATATGGCCATGGCATACTTTGTGAGTCCAATCTGCTCTACATATTGGGAACGCAAGTGCCATGACTCTAAAGCATGTTGAACTGAAGTCATCTGATCAAGTGAATTTAGATAATTTTGGATGTCTCTGCGATGTCCTTTATGAACAAGTTTTCCTTGTAAATTTAAGATGGCAACAAATCGTACCTTGGGATCGATGTTAAACATTGATTCGTAAAGTTCGTCATATGTCTCACCTGACATAAAAAAACTTGGAAAACACTCTACTAAAAAGAATATGATGATTATCAATGGCAGTAACTTTCTTGATAACTAATTCTGTAAATGCCATTTTAGGCCCATAGATTCTAAACTCCTTTTGTTAAAATCCGATCAACTAATTCACGCTTGAATATGTTTAAGAAACCTATCTGAATGCCTCAATGATTTATAAGACGATTCCAGACTTTTTCACTTCATGGCAAAAGTGCATGATGTCCCACCAAATGTATTGATTAGTAGATTAGCTGATATTTTAAAGAATGAAGATATACCTGCCCCTTCTTGGACTTCCTTTGTAAAAACAGGCGCTCATGCAGACAAGCCTCCTCAAAATAGAGATTGGTGGCATACTCGATGTGCATCAATATTAAGAAAAATATATCTTCACGGTCCTATGGGAATCAATGATTTACGTAAAGTGTATGGTGGTGGTAAAGCCGTTGGATACGGTAATAGAGACCACAAGAAAGCTGGTGGCGTAATTATCAGAACAGCCGTTCAAGGATTAGAAAAATTGGGCTACGTTGAGAAAGTTGCAGGAAAAGG
>JAQBBT010000014.1:0-9472 GCA_032125915.1 Nitrososphaerota archaeon | reverse complement strand
ATCTTGTGCGAGTCAGAACCGGGGGACATTTGAATAATCAAAGAAATAAACAACCTCGTATCAATTGAAAACTAAATTGGTAAATTACTGGTTAGCAAAGCAAGAACCTAGCGGTCCTAGAGGATACAGTTTTGAAACTCTAAAAGAAGATAAAAAAACAATTTGGGATGGTATACACAATAATCTTGCTTTAAAGTACATGAAAAATATGTCTGTGGGTGACCTTGTTTTATTTTATCATACTGGAACAGAACGACAGGCTGTTGGAATAATGGAAATTATTTCCAAACCCTACCCAAATCCAAAAGAAGACAACAAAAGGTTCATCGTGGTTGATGTAAAATATAAAAAGTCATTAAAACGTCCTGTTACTCTGAAGGAAATAAAAAATCAGAAAAAATTCAAAGATTGGGCACTAGTTCGCATATCTAGATTATCTGTAATGCCTGTACCAAAAGATATTTGGGAAACCATTCTTAAAATTTCTCAAAATTAACCCCCCGTAATCGCTTTATTGATATAGTCCGATTTGTTTAATCTGAAACATGGCAACAGCTTATGTTTTAATAAACTGTGAACTAGGTTCTGAAGAGGCTATTATACAGCAATTAAAGAGCCTAGAAGGTGTAAAAGAAGTTCATGGAACTTTTGGTGCATATGATATTTTGGCCAAGATAGAATCTGATACCGTTGAAAAATTACGTGAAACAATAACTTGGAAAATCCGAAAAATTGAGAAGATTCGATCAACACTAACCCTTATGGGCATAGAAGGTCAGACATAACACCCTTTTTTCTTATTATGATTTTGCATTTTATTTTTGTTGTAAAAGAAGAAGATCATAAAAAACGTAAACCTGAATTTGATTACATACAACAGATGAGCCAATTTTTTAAAGTATGGATTAAAGAAAAATTTGGAAAAGATTTTGAAATTCAATGTGATGAATTAATTACAAAACCTAGAAGTCTATTTCAAAAATTAGATACTCCTACATTAATCCGAGATCATGAACAACGTGGAAAAGAAATTTATCATTTCTATCTTTGTCACTTTAGACCTCTCTGGACTGATTGTACGTGTGAAGGATATCATTCTGAAAATTTTGGAATGGTTTGGTGGCAATCTCCAAAAGATCCCCATGATGAATTGTTCATGGCAGAAAAAAATTGTACTACCGTATCTCATGAAATAACTCATGAGCTATTAAGACAACTAAAGCACAAAAAATTTGTTGAAAACGTACATGATATTTGGACTAAACACCTGTTCTCTGACTTGTACTTTGAACAATATGGACGAGATTTTAAAAAAACTGATGGAAAACCACAGTTTCTTACAATTGACACATCAGGTTTATCAATATAATGAATTCTAAAATTTAAAATCAAGTGGATTTTGAATGCACAGATATTTTTCTAACACTTTTTTACAGAATAAATATTATTTTCAAAATTAGCGGTTTTAAAATCAAGTTTGTTTTCAGGATCTTTTAATCTTGATTTACTTAATTCTTCTAATTCAACTAAAGCATCTCCCCTAAAACCAACTGATGAACCGTAAATTGCATCTGTTAGCATTGTTCCATGATCTCCTTTCTTAATGTCATCTACCATATCATAAAATCTGATGGTTTCTTTTTTGTTTACTGGATTTCCAGTTGCTTTGTTGTAGGCTATTGCAATGTACATTCCATTGTTTTTTATGGCTATTGGTATTTTGTGATTATTGCCACTTGCCCCAGGAATTGTTTCATTTACGACAACCTCACATTTGTGATACATACTTGATACATATGCGAAAAATCTATACTGAGCATATTTTCCAGCACTATCTTCTTCACAATCTACAAAAACTCTGTGTAAAAGCAACAATGCATCATCATTCATACTTTGTAATTTATCATCTATTCTTCCTCTTTCAAGCAGGTCTGATTTACATTCTTTTGCCACTATCACTAAAATAAAATCTGGTAAATTGTAACTTTTTAGCTGTGCTACAAAAGCTCCTGCTTGCGACATTCCAAATTTTGGAAAACCCTTATTGACCATCTAAACTCCTCATTTTAACTTCTGAAACCCCAATAATCAATTTTAGACCTGTTTTTCGCTTATAATTGTTAAGAAAACATCATGCCTAACTGATTAAACTTTGTTGAATTTTAATTAAAAATAAATTCGGGGTAATTTCATTATTTTTTGTGGAAACCGATAGCACTCCTGAATTAGTATCCAATGTTTATAAAAAATTACAAGAAAATATTGAAAAATATAGAAAAACAGTTGGAAGGCCATTAACACTCACTGAAAAAATATTGTCAGGTCATCTTCAGGAAATTCCTGATGAAAATCTTGATGGAGGAAAAAACTATGTTTTTCTTAGACCTGATAGAGTAGCATTACAAGATGTAACTGGTCAAATGGTTATGTTACAATTCATGCAAGCAGGGCTTGAACATGCATCATTGCCAACTACTGTTCATTGTGATCACTTGATTCGAGCTCAAGTAGAGGGCGATACAGATATGAAAATATCTCTAGATGAAAATAATGAAGTTTTTAAATTTCTACAATCAGCTTCAAGCAAATATGGCTGTGGTTTTTGGAAACCTGGAGCAGGAATCATTCATCAGGTGGTTCTTGAAAACTATGCGTTTCCTGGTGGGTTGATGATTGGAACTGATTCTCATACTCCTAATGCCGGTGGTTTAGGTATGATTGCAGTTGGTGTGGGTGGATTGGATGCAGCAGAAACAATGGCGGGGATGCCTTGGGAATTA
The DNA here is from genome assembly GCA_032125915.1 of Nitrososphaerota archaeon. Taxonomy (GTDB): domain Archaea; phylum Thermoproteota; class Nitrososphaeria; order Nitrososphaerales; family Nitrosopumilaceae; genus Nitrosomaritimum. Next base: position 6,692 of record JAQBBT010000014.1, on the reverse strand, counting down.
CTTTATCCAAAACGAATAGGTGTAAAACTAGTAGGAGAATTAAGTGGGTGGACTGCACCTAAAGATATAATTCTAAAAGTAGCAAAAGAACTAACAGTATCTGGCGGAACAAATTCTATTATTGAATATTTTGGATCAGGAACTAAATCTATTAGCTGCACTGGAAAAGCCACTATTGCTAATATGGGTGCAGAAGTAGGTGCGACTTGTTCTATATTTCCTTATGATGAAAGAATGGAAACTTATTTGAAATACACAAACCGTGAAAAGATTGCAGAACTTGCAAATAAAAATAAAAAATTATTGATTGCAGATCCAGAGATTGAAAAGAATCCTGAAAATTATTTTGATAGGATTATTGAAATTAATCTCTCTACCTTGGAGCCTCACATTGTTGGGCCACATACTCCGGATTTAGCTAGAACAATCTCTGATTTATCCGATGATGTCAAAGCTGAAGGGTATGTTGATCCAATCTCTGTTGCACTTATGGGAAGTTGCACAAATTCGTCATACGAGGATATGTCAAGAGCTGCAAGTTTAGCAGAGCAGGCAATATCAAAAGGCATTAAATGTAAAATCCCATTACTAGTAACCCCAGGATCTGAGCAAATTAGAGGAACCATTGAAAGAGATGGTCAAATGGATTCCTTAAAAGAAATCGGTGCAACTGTTTTAGCAAATGCATGTGGTCCTTGTATTGGTCAGTGGTCAAGACCTGAATTAGATAATGATGATAAAAATACCATAGTCACTACCTTTAACAGAAATTTTCCAGGTCGAAATGATGGTCGTCGAAATACCCTAAACTTTATTGGAAGTCCAGAAATGATCATCGCTCTTGCCTTAGGAGGAAGATTATCGTTTAATCCTCTGCAAGATGAGTTGACTGCATCTGATGGAACAAAATTCAAACTAGAGCCACCCAAACCTGCACCTGAAGTTCCAAAGGAAGGTTTTAAGAGACCTGTGGGAATTTTTATTGCTCCTCCTGAAAATCCCGATAATGTTGAGGTAATTATTGACCCAAATAGCAAACGACTACAACGTTTAGAGCCATTCTTAAAATGGGATGGAAATGACTTTGAAGAAATCCCAATTATTGTTAAAGCAAAAGGAAAATGTACAACAGACCATATTTCTCCAGCAGGAGCATGGCTTTCACTACGAGGACATCTAGATAATCTCAGTGATAATATGCTCTTAGGTGCAGTAAATGCTTTCAATGATGAGGTAGGAAAAGGAAAAAATATTCTAAATAATCAATTAGAAAATTTTTCAACAATTGCAAGACAGTACAAAGAAAAAGGAATCAGATGGGTAATTGTAGGTGATAATAATTATGGTGAAGGCAGTAGTAGGGAACACGCTGCAATGACTCCTAGACATTTAGGATGTGCCGCTGTAATTACAAAGAGTCTTGCAAGAATTCATGAGACAAACTTGAAAAAACAGGGAATCTTGGCACTTACTTTTGGCAATCCTGATGATTATGATAAAATTCACGAAGATGATAAAATTAGTATTATTGGACTGAACAATCTAGCACCACAAAAACCTGTTACCTGTATACTCACTCACAGTGATGGAACAAAAGAAGAATTTTCACTTAATCATTCGTATAGCAATTCCCAAATTGAGTGGTTCAAAACTGGTTCTGCGCTGAATGTTTTGAGAAATAAACAATAGTAAATTTTCTAACGTGGGGCCGCCTAGATTTTTTCTTGCAAAAAATGTAAGAGACTTGAACCACATCCCTTTGACGGCTTTGAAATTAATCCCAACAATGGCTCAATTCCCTATGAAGTTAAACCTTAGATTAGTAAAAATCAAATTTCATCAAACCTTTTAACAATACCCTATAACGAATAAATCATGAAACTAATTTGGGCAATAATCCCGTTGATTTTGTTTGGAATTGGAATTCAACAATCATTTGCAGATGTTGTTTATACTGAAAAACATGAACTTGACTTTGAAAATTGTGAAGGAATTCTGGATATTGAGGAAGTAAAAAGCGTAATTATGGATATTGGTGAGATTACGGTTAGATCACGAGGATTAATGCCAGTTGATGAAGAACCAGGCTTACAAACAATGTGTAATTCGACATTTGAATCACTTGACAAATCAATTAGCATGACTATAGTAGTAATGGAATCAAGTGATACAGCAAGTGTACTATATGAAAAAAATCTTGATTCAATGTCTGCACAAGACTTTGAAATAAGAGAATATCTTACCTTTTGGAACAATTTTGATGTCGTTCTAAATGATCAGGGGTTGGGAAGTTTTATGGCATCACAGTATGATAGGTTTTTTGTAAGTTTCCATACTAGTTTTGATGAAGACAATACATCACTAATAGATGTAGAAGAATTACGAGTTTTATCCACAATTGTTCAGAAAAAAATTCTTGATTTAGATGAAGTGTCAATTTCTCCACCAAATCCTTTACCTGATAACGATGTAGGGCCAACAACATATGAACATCCTCCAAAACCATCGATTGCACCAATTGCGGAGGGAGAACTACTTTCACCCAAAAAACAAGTATCTCAAGGAATTGATCCTGTAGCAGTGAAATGTAATGAAGGATTGGTATTGATCATTAAACATAATGGTTCTCCTGCATGTGTAAGACCAGACACTGCAGAAAATCTTGAGGAACGTAGTTGGGGCAATATACCTCCACCTTGTTGTAAAAATATGCCTCACAAGCTTACAACCGAAGTTGTTCTTGGTATTGCACAAGAATTTATCAAATTTAGTCCAACATTTGCCTTTGATGGAATGGATGAGACCTTGAATCTTGAACTTGTTGTCATACGGGAATCATTTCCAGAACAGTATGTGATAGAAGCAGATTTTGACTCATTGCATGGGGGATATGGTGATAGAACAGATCAGATGATTGATCAAGCTATTACTCCTCATTCTATGAATCTAGTTGTAATTGATGGTAAAGTTACATCTGCTATACTAGATGGAAAGTGGGATGAGCTTAACCAACTTCAATTACCTGGGACACCAACAAAGGGACCAAATGAAACGGTATCTCATGAAAATGTAAAAGAGTTTTCCCTAGTTTACACAAAAGAAGGAGGCATTGCAGGAATTAGCGAGTCTATAATTATTAATTCACCAGAAAAAACGTTGATAAAAAGAACAGCGCAGGGACAAACAGAAATCCTTCTCTATGAATCTCAGATAAGCTCACTACTAGATACAATTAATGAGTCAGAACTTTTGTCGATGGGATCCCTAGTGTATGCACCAGCTGAAGGCTGGGCAGATTATTTCACATACACATTACGTGTAATGTCTGGTGATGTTGAGAGTAATATTACTTGGACTGATACAAATGATGTTCCAGAAGATCTTGTCTTGATTTCACAACAGATTGAAGAAATAATTGAAATGAGTTCTTGAAGAAGGTAGGTAAAATTATTATCTTATCTATAACCTGAGATTTTAATGGAAGGAAAGTGTAAAAATTGTGGAAAATTAATTAGAGATTCTCTCCTTACTCATTGTTCTAACGTATGTCTTTTTGAAGACTATTTAAAATCCAAATCATTTAGCCTTGCTCCTATAGAGACTGAGGCGGATCTGACTTAGTTTAAGCATCTAGGTTTTTCAATTTTTACTTGTTTGTAACAAATTGAACTTTATGACTAATCAAGAATATGAACCAGATAGGGACGTGGGGCCGACCGGAATTGAACCGGCGACCTACGGGTCACTACAGCTCCAAACTTACATCATCCGTGAGTCAGTTTAGCTTAGTTTACCTTTGGAGCCCTTAGCGGTGATCATTGTAGACACTGTCGCCCTACCAGGCTAGGCTACGACCCCACGACAAAGATTGACACGGACTTGAATTTTAAGTTACTTTCATTAAGGTTTAATTGCAATAAAATTAAATTTGTAATTGTAAATAAAATCATGGTTAAACCCATCATACTAGCAGTAGGCGCCATTCCAGTCATTGTTGCCCTCTTGATTTCCATACCATTAATTACAAAACCAGATATTCCGTTTTCGGCTGCAAATCCCGACGACACAATTCGAATCGAGTATACGAAACATCAATTAAAAAAAACATCCTTTGGTGAAACTGACGATGTAAAATCTCTAAAAACTGAAATTCTTCTAATCAAAAACAACGGAGAAATTGAATACTCTGTCACAAAGGAGGGATATCCACAACCGCAGCTAAAATCTGAATTGAGCGAAAAACAGATTCGAAAATTAACTGCTCTGATTAAAGAAACTGGTTTTATTGAATTCCCATCTGAATCATTTCCAGTAAAGAACGATGTAAGTGATTATCAAAAATCAAATGTAAAAATTATTTTGAATGGACAAATCAAACAAATTCATTGGCCCGAAAAAAATGCGACAGAAAAATTTATTCCGCCAATAATTACTATGGTGGAATCCCAACTGGATCAAATAATAGAACAGATTCGTGAATAGGTACAAATAGTCTGAAATGAAACTCAGAGCATGCTCCCACTAGCAGGTGAAAGAACAAATGCAAAAGGAATAGTTTCTGAGAAATCTAATACAAATGATATTCTTCGTGGTTCATCAACTCTAAAACGTGGGTTAGCACACATGCTAAAAAATGGGGTAGTAATGGATGTTACAACTGTTGAGCAGGCTCAAATTGCAGAAGAAGCAGGAGCAGTTTCAGTTATGGTTTTAGATAAACTTCCTTCTGATGTTAGAAAAGCAGGCGGAGTTGCAAGAACTGCAAGTATTAGAATTATTGAAGATATTATGGATTCAGTTACAATTCCTGTCATGGCAAAGTGTAGAATAGGTCATGTGTATGAAGCAAAAGTTCTGGGAGAAACAGATGTGGATATGATTGATGAATCTGAAGTTTTAACTCCTGCCGATGAACATCATCATATTTGGAAATGGGATTTTACAACTCCATTTGTAAATGGGGCAAGATCTTTAGCTGAAGCATTACGAAGAATTGAAGAAGGTGCTGCAATGATTAGAACAAAGGGAGAACCAGGAACTGGAAATGTAGCAGAAGCTATAACTCATATCAAAAAAGTTAATGATGAATTACGAGTCATAAAAGCAATTTATGATTCTGGTGATCATCAAGACCTAGTCCGTATGGCAAGAGAATTCAAAGTGTCATATGATATAGTTGAGGAGACGGCAAAACTAGGTAGATTACCAGTTGTTAATTTTGCAGCTGGTGGAATTGCAACACCAGCTGATGCTGCATATTTGATGTCACTTGGATGTGATGGAATTTTTGTTGGATCTGGAATTTTCCATGCAAATGATGCAAAAGAAAGAGCGAGAGCAATTGTTTTGGCTACCACTTTCTGGGATGAACCAGAAAAAGTAAAGGAAGCCCAAAAAATGATTGATGAGAGACAATCTATGCTAGGATTAGATGTTAACACTTTGGAATTAAAAATGCAAGAACGTGGTGGATCATCTTGAGTCTACAAGTCGGAGTTTTGGCAATTCAAGGAGACGTTCACGAAAACATCCTTGCCACAAAAAAAGCACTTGAGGATTTGGGAATAGATGGAACAGTAACAGCTGTTAAGACAGCAGATGATGTCGAGAAACTAGATGGATTAATTATTCCAGGCGGGGAGAGTACCACCATTGGGCAACTCTCTCTTGTAAACAGCTCACTTCGTGTCATTAAAGAAAAAATTGAGCAAGGTATGCCTGTTTTGGGTATATGTGCAGGCATGATTTTACTTTCAAAAACAGCTGATGATAAAGTTGTAGGAAAAACCAATCAACCACTTTTAGATTTGCTAAATGTTAAACTTGAGAGAAACTCTTTTGGACGACAACGAGAATCATTTGAGGCTGAAATTTCAATGGATTCAATCAGTATCCCAAAATTCCATGGTGTATTCATTCGAGCTCCATCCATTTCTGAAGTAAGCTCAGATGTAGAGGTTTTGGCAAAATTTAATGAAAAAATTGTAGCAATAAAAAAAGGAAATATTATTGGAACTGCATTTCATCCTGAACTAACTACAGATGTTTCTTTGCACAAATACTTTGTTAATCTGGTAAAGAATTCTAAAAATTAATTTTAAATTTTAAATGCACAAAAACTTTTCAAATTACATGCATTACATTTTGGTTTGCTGTTGTGGTGCTCTGGTTCTGTAATGTCAAGTGCAATAGTTGTAAATTTTTCAAGAGACATGTGAAAATAATGAAGAGAAAAGGCATCCTGATATTCAGAAAATAATTTGTAAGGCTCTCTGGTCTTTCTATCGCAGATTCTTATCTCCCATTTCTTTTCAGTATGTGGCATCTCAAACCAATCCTCGGGGTCTTTACTTCTCTTTGCAGAATATACTGAATTTAGATATGTCAAAACCTGTAATAGCTGGCCAGGGTATGGTTGTGTCTTTTGATCATAAATCTGAGGCCTTCCTACAAATTTATCATCCTGAACGAGTAGTGTTCCATCAACTCTCATAATCTTATCAATTCTTCCTGAAAGTGTAACTAGGACATTCTCTGTCGGAAATTCAAAGGGCATAGATAGTGTAGAGTAGACATTTTCTCGGGCAAATTCAATGTCTTTTTGCTCATCTTCAATCTCTTCGATTAAAACAGGCTCCAATTCTAGGTGTTCTTGTTCGTATTTTTCTTCGGCATGATGAGCCTTTGTACCC
>JAQBBT010000013.1:0-3098 GCA_032125915.1 Nitrososphaerota archaeon | reverse complement strand
ATTTGTGGTCTTACTCCTGTTTGTTTTTCAATTTTATCTCGCTCTTCTTTAAATTTTGTTAGTATTCCTTTGAGGTTCTTGCCGTTAATCTGGGCAGCTTTATCTCTTTTTTTAGTTTGTAAATCCTTTTTGAAATTAGATAAAAATTCCATAGTTTTTCTTTGAATCCGTTTTTAAAAACAATTCTTAATCTAATTTCAAATTATTATATTCCGGTTACATTGAGATGATAATTTCTTTTTTGTTCTGAAAAATCGAATTACAGAAGAGATTGGAAAAGACTCGACAGTATTTCGTTCATTGTGGAATGGATTAACTGATGAATGGAAATTCTAGCCTCAAATTATCACCACTGTAAAAAAATCATATTACATAAGATCCACCTTAAGTAATCTACAGTGTATTGAGTAATGGCGATGGAGAGTATTGGACACAGAAAATAACCCTGTTTTGATAAACAAAATCAACACTGTTATCAAAAATGCGGTAGGCGACGGACGTGATCATCTAAGTGATGCTGAATCAATATATGTTCTAAAAATCACTGATGCGCTAGTCAAAGAGTATCAAGAAGTCTTGGTTGAAAATCAATAAATCAAGACCATTGATACAATTACTTTATTTTATTAATTTAAAACCCAATATCAAAATCAAACCCACCATCACTCACATCAGTATCACCATCCATTCCATCACCATCCATTCCCTCAGGAATGCTTTCTTGGGGAACATAGTCTGACATCACAGATCCCATCATTCCAAACATCATTCCAAACATCATCATATCCATTACACCAAAAAACATCATTGATGGAAGAATTGACTTGTTCTCATCCATGTATTGTTTTAATTTCTGTTTGTCTCCTGTTTTGTAAATTTGTGACATCTCATTCCATTTTATCTGTAAATCGTGAACCCTTTCATCGACTTCTTTGACGCCTTTTTCTGTGGTAATAATTTCAATTTTGGGGCCAAACAATCCTTTTTTCCCCTGCACTGCGATGAGTCCTCTCTCTTCAAGTTTTTCCAAAATAGAATTTAGTTCTTCAGCATCAATCTGTGTAGTTTTTTTAATTTTATCAAACTTTCTTACTCCTCTCATAATTACACCTAAAACTATGAGATCTTTTGGTTCCGATTCCATTATGTCCCTTTAATTTTACAATTAAAATATTCTACGGTTTTAATTATTTCAACAGTTTCTTTGATTTTAATTCAGAGATTACATTTGGGATCCCTTCTTTGTATGATGGAAATTGAAAATCATAAATTTGGCTAATTTTTTCATTTGATACCTTCATAGATGTAGTTAGTAATTTTATCAAATCTCCTCCTAGAACCGCCTTTGCAAGAAATACAGGCACACTTCCTGGATGTTTAACACCGATTTGGTCTGAAGTAAAATCTGTAAATTCTCTAAATGTGGTTGGTATGGAATCTGACACAATAAAGGTCTCATCTTTTGATGCATTCTCTAAAATTGAAATCATGCTTCCAACTGCATCATCTACATGTACAAAGCCTTTGTAATACTCTCCGTTTTTTGGCAGTCTGAAGGTATTTTTTAACAGACGCCTTATCATGAATTCATAAAACCAACCTCTAGAACCATACACATCTCCAAAATGAATTACTGTAAAATTAATTCCCAACTCCTTACAATTCTTTTCTAGAAATTTTTGTGCCTCTAATCTAATCTTTACAAAGTCAGTTGTGGGATTGTAAGGTGTTTTTTCATTTACTATGACATCTCCTGGCTCTCCATAAACTCCAAGGCCTGAAATATAGATTAATGATTTTGTCTGGTCTTTGATTTGTTCAAACAGATTTTTTGTTCCGTCCAAATTAACCTTCTCTGATATTTTTTTGTTTTTCTCAAGTGGGGTATGTGATGCTAGATGAAAAACACAATCAGTTTTTGGAACTGAAATATTCAAATCAGAATCAACCAAATCAACTGTAATGCTTTTAGAATCTGGATGGGCTTTTTTTCCTTTACGAATTAAAGACGTAACATTGTATTTTTCATCTACAAGTTTTTCAACTAACCTGCTTCCAATAAATCCAGTGGCACCTGTAACTAGAATAGATTTAGTCATTTAATGAATTCAATAATTTGATTACTGTATTTGGACTTTGTTCAACCTAAAATTTCATCAAAATATCTGTTCATAGACTATATTCAAAAATTATATTCTTCCATGATTGAGCTTTTGTATGGAACAAGATTCTTTTACTGATGATGAAATCAAGGAAATACTTTCTTTAAAAAAAGTGACAGTAGTTGGCATGTCTCAATATCCGGGAAAAGCAGCCCATGGTGTACCGCGATATCTATCAGAAAATGGATATGACATCACGCCTGTAAACCCAAATGCAGATGAAATTTTAGGCAAAAAATGTTTTGATGATATTTCCCAGGTACAAGAGGAGATTGATATTGTAGATGTTTTCAGACCCTCAGATCAAGTTCTGCTCATAATACGAGAGGCAATCAAAAAAAATCCCAAAGTAATCTGGTTGCAAGAAGGCATTCATAACCAAGAGGCAGAAGAATTGGCAAGAGATGCAGGGATTAAGGTTGTATTCAATAGATGCATGTTGGCAGAACACCAGAGGTTAGGTCTCTAATGGATACTTTTGAGGATTTTTACAATGATTTGGTATTGCTGGCAGAAAAATATGAAAAAAATAATGTATCTATAAAAATAGAAAATGATCTAGATAATGACATTATCAAAATTTTTGGAGAAAAAATAACTGCCCTAGCTAGGGCAAAAAATGGATTAAATGATGCAACTGAACTAGCATATGCCACTGCTGAGCATCATCCTTATTGGAATCTACTTTACAACAGTTCTGAGATTGCAAATACTGTATTAGAAAAATGGAAAGGGAAAATCTCAAAACAAGATACAGGGGAAATAGAATGGGCAATAAAAGAATTAACTCAAACATTAGAGAAAATCAAAGAAACATCAAAATCATAAATCGAGGCAGAGATAAATATTCTAAAACAGTAATGGTTTTGTGCCAATTAGACTTGGATTGATAGGAAAAACAAATACTGGAAAAACCACATTCTTTAATGCAGCAAC
>JAQBBT010000012.1:0-8510 GCA_032125915.1 Nitrososphaerota archaeon | reverse complement strand
TCCAGGTCAATTAACTATATTGAAAACTGATTTTATTAATCCTCAAACGCAAAAAATACAAGAACATATTGACTGGAAACTTTCAGTTTCAAAAGACGGTGAAACTATTTGGGGACCAACTCAATTAAGTCATACTTCTGAGGGCACCTTAAAAAATTTGAAATATGAATTTCAAGAAGATGGCATATACACTTTTGAATTTGGAATTGAAGGAATTTTGTTTCAACCAATCCCACTTGAAAAAGTTTCATTTGATATTATAGTGGGAGAAGCTAATGCACAACCAGATACTCCACCTCCAGTAAATGATAATGGTGGAGGATGTCTAATTGCAACTGCAACATATGGATCTGAGCTTGCACCACAAGTTCAACAACTCAGAGAATTAAGAGATAATACAATTCTTCAAACTGAATCAGGAAATTCATTTATGACAATATTTAACGAATTTTATTATTCCTTTTCGCCAGGAATTGCTGACTTGGAAAGAGAGAACCCTATCTTCAAAGAAGGTGTGAAATTATCACTTACACCAATGCTAACAACACTTACCATTCTAAACCATGTTGAGATTGATTCAGAACAAGAGATGTTGGGATATGGTATCTCTTTGATTTTGTTAAATATTGGAATGTATGCCGGGATTCCTGCGGTTGGAATTCTAAAATTGTACCAATTTAGAAAAAATTAAAATCAAATTCTGAAAATTCTAGAGAGGTTTTTATGTATGCCAAGAACTATTCTTGTTAATGAAGACTATAGCGATAAGCTCTTTCTTCGTATTATTTGCTATTGTAGTTAGCATGACTACAGGCTCTGTATTTGCAGATCATGCAACTGCAACTGTAAGCACTCCCCAAGGGACATCAACTCCAGGATGTGAAAAATCAAACGAATGTTTCATACCATATGAGGTAACAGTTGATGTAGGCGGCGAGGTGACATGGTCAAATGATGACTCGGCAGCTCACACCGTTACCGCTGGAAGTGCAGCCGATGGACCATCTGGTGTCTTTGATTCCAGTTTGTTCATGGCAGGAACAACCTTCTCACATACATTTGAAGCAGAAGGTGAGTTTCCATACTTTTGTATGGTTCACCCATGGATGCAAGGAATTGTAACTGTTCAAGCCGATGAAGGAACAGAACCTGCACCTGGAACACTTGTTGTTGGAGCTCCATCAGAGGATGAAACAACCGTTACTGGAATTTCTGAAGATGGTAAAGTACGTGCAGAAATCACTGCAAGTAATCCTGTATCTGATGAAGTGATGTCTCTTGAAATAAATTTTAGAGATTCAAATGATGGTTCTGTTAAAAAACATGCAAACTATGATCTTATAGTGAAACAAAATGGCCAAGAAATTCTTTCAGTTCTTGGGGCACATGAGCATGAAGGAATTAGTATGTATTCAACAGCGCCATTAGAATCATCTGATCAAGTTGACATCAAAGTAACTGTGCTCGGATTTGGACTACCAGATGATGAGGATAATTGGAGTGGACCAAACGGAGAAATATTGATGTTCAATGTAGTTCCTGAATTTGGAGCAATCACATTAGTTGTAATGTTCATAGCAATAACATCTGTTGTGATAATGTCTTCCAAATACACGCGAATTATACCTCAACTATAACCTTTTTTTTTATTTTTAATATTACCTACAAATTTTGTTCTTGTATTTTGATTTTAGACTGTTTTAGATAAAAAACTTATTCTCAGAGCTCTTTGCTTAATTCTATATGCAAAACATGGTGAGAAAAAAATGAAAATGTATTGTCCTAAATGTAAAGTAAAAACAGAGTTCTATGAAATTGACGACGGTCCTGATGTTGATGATGATAAATTAACATATTTATCTTACAATTGTGAAATCTGTAATCTCCATTTAGATGGGAATAATAATAATTGGTATAATGGCGAAGAGGTGTCTTGCTATCTTCATGTGGAACGTGCAAAACCCTACATGACTTTAGAAGAATATGACAAGATTGTAAAGGATGAAACAAGTTAACTTGATAGTATGCCTTATGAAATAGTTTGATTTTGTTATCTTGGTGCATTTGTTTAGCTAAAGCTATTTAGCTACGCCTATTTTTCCTCATGTATTTATAATATAACGGGGTTATTTTCTTTATGACTACTGAAAATCTTGACATGGATTATTCAAAATATGATTTTAAAGATTCAACTGACATGTATGTACATCTCAGTAAAAAAGGCCTCTCAAAAGATACTGTAATTGCTATTAGTAAAATGAAAGATGAGCCACAATGGATGCTTGATTTTAGACTTAGATCCTATGAAATTTTTATGAAAAAACCAATGCCTACTTGGGGCGGAGACCTCAGTGTAATTGATTTCCAAAATATCTTTTATTATGCAAAAGCAACTGAAAAAACTGAAAAGAACTGGGACGATGTACCAGCAGATGTAAGAGCCACATTTGATAAACTTGGTATTCCAGAAGCTGAAAAGAAATTTTTGGCTGGTGTAGGTGCTCAATATGAGTCAGAAGTTGTATATCACAGCTTGAGAGAAGATTTGGCAAAACAAGGAGTTTTGTTTTTAGATACTGATGCTGCACTAAAAGAATACCCTGAAATTTTCAAAAAATATTTCGGCAAAATTATTCCACCTGAGGATAACAAATTTGCTGCGTTAAACAGCGCAGTGTGGAGTGGAGGCTCATTCATTTACATTCCACCCGGTGTTAAAGTAGACATGCCTCTACAAGCATATTTTAGAATAAATGCAGAAAACATTGGACAGTTTGAAAGAACCTTAATTATTGCAGATGAAGGATCTGAAATTCATTACATTGAAGGTTGCACTGCTCCTGTGTATTCATCTGAATCACTACATTCTGCAGTTGTTGAATTGGTCGCACATAAAGATGCAAAACTACGATACACTACAATTCAAAATTGGAGTAGCGATGTTTACAATCTTGTTACAAAACGTGCTTATGCATATGAAGGTGCAACTGTAGAATGGATTGATGGAAATATTGGAAGTAAACTTACAATGAAGTATCCAGGAATCTATTTGATGGGGGAGCGAGCATATGGTGAGACGCTATCAATTGCATTTGCAGGAAAAGGGCAACACCAAGATACGGGTGCTAAAATGGTCCACCTTGCACCAAATACCACCTCTAAGATTACCTCAAAATCTGTTAGTAGACTTGATGGGAGATCAACATACAGAGGCCTACTAAGTGTTGCAAAGGGTGCTACTAATGTTAAAGCCACGGTAAGATGCGATGCCTTGCTACTAGATGATACGTCAAAGACTGAGACATATCCGTACATGGAAATCAACCAAGAAGATGCTACTATTACACATGAGGCAACTGTAGGAAAAATTGGCGATGATCAAATCTTTTACCTTATGAGCCGAGGATTTTCGGAAGAAGATGCATTATCATTAATTGTAAACGGATTCATGGAACCCTTTACAAAAGAATTACCGATGGAATATGCTGTAGAACTAAACCGACTCATCAAAATAGAAATGGATGACTCTGTCGGTTAAACTGAAATAATTAGTCATGTCTCAAACACTTTCTACACTTAGTTTGGTGCACATTGATGAAATATCCGCATCTAAAAATGAACCAGACTGGCTGAAACAACATAGGCGTAATTCTTTATCTATTTATGAAAGTCTTCCAATTGAAACATCTCCACTATACAATAAATACACTGATGCCAAAAAAATGGATCCACAACAAGTTTCACTTTCCGTATCTACAAATGATGTAGTTCCAAGTTTTCTTCAAAAAAGATTAGGTGAATTGGAAAATGAAACTTGTATTATACAAATTGGTACTCATATTCATAAAATCAAAATCTCTGATGAGCTAAAATCAAAAGGACTTGTAATATCCTCAATTGAGGATGCGATAAAAAATAATTCAGATCTAGTAAAAAAGTCCTTAGAGGCATCTGACTCAAAAAATGATAAATTCACCGCATTAAACAATGCTGCATTTAATTCAGGCGTATTTATTCACATTCCAAAAAATCTAATACTAGAAAAACCAATTCATGTGCTTATTTGTTTGTCTGATGATGGTATCTCTACTATCTCTCGAAACATTGTCTTTGCAGATGAGAGTAGCAAAGCAACCATTGTTCAAGAACTATACTCCTCCAAATCCGAAAAACAACAAGCGTATCTTGAATTGTTTAATACAAATGCAGCACCAAATTCTCAACTTGATATGACAACACTACAAATGATGGATCAAAGCACAGTTAATTTTTCTACTAGGCGAACAGATCTAGGGAAAGATGCCAAAGTAAACTGGTATTCAGGATTGTTTGGATCTGTCTTGTCTAGATACAAAATAGAATACTATCTTAATGGTCCTGGTGCTTCTTCAAATGACTCTGAAGTAATCTTTGGAAACAAAGAACAGTCATTTGATATTCAAACAGATGTAAACCATGAAGCACCTGCAACGGAGGGTCGAGTGGTTGAAAAATCTATACTCCGAAATAAATCAAAATCGTTATTCAAAGGAATGATTAGAATTAATGAGAATGCAACAAAGTCCAACTCCTTCTTGTCTGGACGCTCTATTCTATTAGACAAAGATGCAAAATCCGATTCAATTCCAGGATTGGAGATATTTACTAACGATGTAAAGGCAACTCACTCTGCATCTGTAGCTCAAATTGACGAGGAACAAATATTCTATCTTAAAACAAGGTGTCTAAGCCATGAAGAGGCAGAAAGAACCATTGTTGAAGGATTTTTAGAACCATTATCTCGAAAAATGTCTTTTCAGGTAAGAGCATGGATTGGACATCTAATTGAATCAAAATGGGATGATAAAGAACTAACAATAAACACTGATGAAGAACTTGCAAAATTTATCGAAGTCGAAGAGACTAGATATAATGAAGATGCAGAGATTGAGCAGCATTACAAGTATAGATAATCAAAATGCCTCAATGGATTAAAGCATGTAGTTTAGACCAAGTAAAAGATGGACAATTGTTTGGATTTCACACTGAAGACAAAAAAATTCTTTTGGCTAATCTAAAGGGAACTATTTTTGCAACTGATTTAATTTGCACGCATGCTGATGCTGACTTGTCAACTGGGTTTCTAAGTGAAGAAGGTGTAAGATGTCCCTTGCATCTTTCGGTGTTTAATTTAGAAGATGGAAAACCACAAAACCTTCCTGCAGAAACTCCACTAAAGACATACAATACTAAAATAGAACAAAACGAGATTTACGTGGAGGTTTAGATATTGCAAAGCTCCCAGGCATCTTTTGAAAATATTAGAAAAGACTTTCCAATTTTAAAAAGAACTGTTAGAGACAATAAGACTCTTGTTTACTTGGATAACGCATCTACCACACAAAAACCAAATCAGGTAATTGATGCAATAAATGATTACTATAGAAATCATAATGCTAACATTCACAGGGCAGTTTATGCACTAGCAGAGGAAGCAACTGAACTATATGAAAACGCAAGAGACAAGATTGCAAAATTTATCAATGTGAAAGATAGAGTTGAAATTATTTTTGTTAGGGGCACTACTGAGGCAATAAATTTAGTTGCATATGCATGGGGGCGAGATCAATTGAAAGAAGGTGACATTATAGTTACTACTGAATATGAACATCATAGCAATATTGTTCCTTGGCAATTATTGACACGAGAAAAGGGTGCCAAGCTAGAATACATTGGAATGGATGACAATGGAGAATTAATCTTAGATGATCTTGATAAATATTTGGCCACAGGCAAAGTTAAACTTGTCACCTTTAGTCTAATGTCAAATGTTTTAGGAACCATATCTGATGCAGAAACAATTATTTCAAAATGCAAAGCTGCTGGAGTTTTGACCTTGATTGATGGCGCACAGGCAGTACCACACATGAAGGTAGATGTTGAAAAATTAGGCTGTGACTTTTTTGCATTTTCTGGACATAAAATGTTAGGTCCAACTGGTATTGGAATTTTATGGGTTCGAAAATCCGTGTTAGAGACTATGAATCCATTTCATGGCGGCGGTGATATGATAAGAGAAGTTCACAAATATGAAACAACCTGGAATGATTTGCCATACAAGTTTGAAGCAGGAACACCAAACATTGCAGATGTAGTTGGATTTGGTGCCGCAATTGACTATCTTTCAAACATTGGAATGGATACTATTAGACAACACGAAATTGATTTGACCTCTTATGCCATAGAGAAACTATCTCAGGTTAAAGGATTACATATCTATGGAACAAAAGATATTTCAAAACGTGGTGGGGTAATCTCATTTAATTTTGCAGATGTTCATCCACATGATGTAGCTCAAATAATAGATGAAGAAGGAATAGCGATAAGGTCGGGACACCATTGTGCTCAAGTACTTATGGAAAGATTAAATGTTGCTGCAACATCAAGGGCAAGCTTTTACATTTACAATACAAAAGAAGAAGTTGATAAATTGATCAATTCATTAAATAAAGTGGCAAGGATATTCAAACTATGAGCAATGCTGATATTTATCACGAGATGATTATTGACTATTCAAGAAATCCACTCAATTATGGAAAAATTGAAGATCATGATGTTACTTTTCATGATTCTAATCCATTATGTGGAGATAGCATCGACATTGATATGAAAATTGATGATAACAAGGTGTCCGATATTAAATTTCATGGCAAAGGCTGTGCAATTTGTATGGCTTGCTCATCTGTGTTGACAGATATTACAAAGGGGAAAAATATTGATGAGGTAAGAAAAATATCAAAAACAGATATTCTAGGCGAATTAGGCCTTGAAAATCTACAGGCTGTCAGAATAAAATGTGCACTACTCTCGCTTAAAGTTCTAAAATCTGCTCTTTACTCTTATCTGGGAAAGCATCTAGATGATTCACAAGATGTAGATAAGTTAAAAGAAGAGGCAGCAAGCTTGTACTAGTGTATGAGTACCTTTACACCTTCTACTCCAATTCAATTACAAATTAGGAAAATAATTTTTGAAAAATATAATGATGTCGATACAAAATTTACAAATGATGAAATATTTGAAACAATAAAGCTAGATGGTGATTTGAATTCTTCTTGGATAATTGATGATTTGGAACCTTACATCCATGAAATTTGTGATTCTGGTCTAGTAAGAAACATTGCGCAAAACTTTACTACTATCTGGCTAAAGCTGTTTGATCCTATTAAAAAGCATCATTGCAACTCTTGTAATCAAGACGTCTATCTTGGAGAATCAGAAAAACAAGAATGTCCAAATCCTTCTTGTAGTGCAACAATTTAACTTCTGTATTTTATTGCAGCTTCCTCTAATGCTTTGATCATTGGAAGCTTTTCACCTGTAAGATAGAGGACTAGTGCTCCACCTGCTGTGCTGATATGATCTATTTTCTCTCCAAGTCCATGGCTCTTTAGAAATGATGTTAAATGACCTCCACTAACAATTGTTGTTGCCATTGAATTTGCAACCGCCTCTAACATTTTTTTTGTTCCAAAACTAAAGTTTTCTTTTTCAAAAAATCCTGCAGGACCGCTGATGAAAACAGTTCCTGCACCTGCAATTAATTTTGAATAGAAATCTACTGTCTTTGGACCTAAATCATAAATTTTGTCTCCCTTTGCAATTTCTCTTACATCCATCTCGACTCTTTCCCCATCTTTGTCAATGGCTATATCTACTGGTGTTGAAAAAACATCTGGATACTCTCCTATTAGGGCGTGGGCCTTTGCTACAACTTCTTCTTCTCTTTTGATACCTAATGGAAATTTGATTCTTGCTTGAGCACGCATAAACACATTTCCAATTACTCCTGTGAGTAAAACATGGTCTGCACGTCCATTTTGAATCAACAATTTGATTGCCTCAAGCCTATCTGGAACCTTCGAACCTCCTAAAACGATAACATGAGGTGCCTTTGCAACAGTCATTATCGCATCCAGATTTTTAACTTCTCTCTCTACAATACGTCCAGCACATGCCGGCAAAACTTGGGGAAATCCAACAATTGATGGATGTGATCTATGTGCACTGGGAAATGAATCTAGAACACAAAGATCAAAGAGTTTGGATAGTCTACTTACCATGATTGTTTTTGATGCATCTTCTGGTGAAAACTCATAATTTTCTTCCGCACACAAACGCAAATTATCTAAAAGCAACACTTCTCCATTTTTCAAATTTTTAATTTCATTTTGTGCAGCAATCCCAATCACGTCTTCAACATACTTTACTTTTTTATTCAATAATTTTTCAAGAACTTTGGCATGTTTGTCCATTCCAGTATAGTCTTTGTTTCCAACTCTTCCCTGATGAGATGCAACTACCACTTTTGCTTTCTCTAATGATTGAATTGTTTCAATTGCCTCTTCAATCCTTTTAGTTCCTGTAATCTCCATTGTTTCAGGATCTATTGGGCAGTTCATGTCAACTCTTAAAAAAACTGTCTTGTCTTTAAGATCAAAATCATCTAGTGTGAGGACCTTCACGATCTT
>JAQBBT010000011.1:0-4934 GCA_032125915.1 Nitrososphaerota archaeon | reverse complement strand
CTGCAACTGCTGAGGCTTCTTGAAGGATCAATTCTGTTTCTTCATTAGATCCCTCACTACTCTCAAAGCTGCCTTCAAATGAATTTGAGAAGAGTCCACCTAGAGTGTCTCCCATAGCTGTAAATTCAGCATCGGCTTCTGGTATGAATTTTGCAAGTGCTGGTCCCATTTGCTTCATTACTGACATTGCAGGTCCCAGTGCATGCATTACATCGCCAAGCTCATTGACTGTAGATAGTCTCAGTTGAACTTGCTCTATAGACAACCTAATGTTACCAATTACTTTTCCATGTTTGCGTAATTCTCCCAATTCAGTTGCAAGTCCTTTAGCCTTTATCTTGTCATGGCTTTGTTGTGCATCAACTATTCTTTGAAATAATTTTGCATCTTTTTGGGCTAGTTGTTTTGCAATAGAATCAAGTTTTGCTATTGGTTGGTTTAGTGTTTTAGTTGCTCCTTCTACCCTGGGCTTTAATGGTCCTTCCTTGTGAATGGCTCCACCAATCCTTTCTGTTATGCCTACAGTTGTTCTTGGTGACCACGATTGTTCAAAATTTACCATTTTTGAATAATGGTAAAAATTGGTCTTATGAAAAGGAGTGAATATTTACGATCAATTTAGATCAATTATATTGCAAAAAAGGACCGCCATACATCCAGACAATATTCTATTTTGTAAGTAAAATCATGATGATTAAAAAAACATCAAATGATAAGTAAGATCTGTAACATTAAATTACTTTTTGATACCGAAATACGCACAAAAATTTAAGTTTTTATAAAATAAACTAATGTTGAGATGTATTGGTATCCAAAGAAGTTGAACAATTAGCAGCTGAGATTTTCAAAGCTGATCGAAAGATCATTCATCAGGGTTTAATAGATTTGGAGGGAAATGTTTTGCTTGATCAATCTTCAGCTGCATCTGAACCAATAGAACCTGATCCTGATAGAATTAAGTTTTACAATCAGCTTGGTCTAAGACGGAGTAGCCGAGAAGACTTTGATGATGCCTATGGAAAAACAGACTATGTTCATATTATTAGAGAAAATATGCAGCAGATGATTCTATACTTGCCAATGATAACAATTTATCTTACTTTGGAGAAATCCATTACCCCCGAGGAAGTAAAAATCACTGCTCAAAAATTAAAATTTATAGATAGCGAATTTATCAAAAACGCAATTAAATCTTAAATATTTTCAACTTAACCCAAACTGAGGTATTACAAGAAATTTGGTTAATTAGTAATTCTCATCCTCTCCAAAAAATAATTTCAAAATTCAAGAATGATAAGATAGTTGAATTACTCCTGAATCATAAGATTTGATGTTTTGAAGTTTTAGTTGATGTTCCCCATACCCTTCTGCAAATAAAGGAATTCCTTCTCCTAATACAATAGGAATCACAGTAATGATAAACTCGTCAATGAGGTTGTTTTTTAGAAATTCTTTGACAATGTCTCCCCCACCCACAAGCCAAATATTTTCATCATCATATCTCAGACCATTAAGGAAATCTTTCGCATCATTGTTCACATAGGTAATGTTGTCTTCTTTACCAGTATTTTTTCTTGAAAATACAAAACATTTCTTTTTTGGATAGGGCGCCTTGAATTGCTTGTATGTGGTGTTGCCTAGAATAACTATCCCTATAGAATCAAAAAATTTCTTGTAGCCATAATCTTCTTCCGTATTTTCATATTTGGCTAGCCAATCCACAGATCCATTTTTTCGTGCAATAAATCCATCTAAACTAGCTGCAATATACAGAATAACTTTCTTTTTCATTCACAACTTCTAATATTTCAGGATATTAAATTCTCATCCTTCCCAAAAAATAATTTCATGATCATTATTGACATTTATCATTGAATTTTTACAAGATAAATCCGTCAGTGATCAGATTTATCTGCAAGTTCGTACGTTTAATGAATATGAGCAGTCCCTCCGATAGTCAAGAGGATATCTTTGCTGTATGTAAAGAAAATACGGCCAAATTCTTTACCGAGATTGAAAAATCAACTCCAAGATATATGCAGAGTGCCTTTAGTCTTCACCAAAAAAATATTGAAGCATGGAAGAATGTGATTAATTCAACCATTGAAATGGAACAAGAATATGCAAAAAAGGCAGGGCTTAAAACACCAGCACCTAACGAAATCAAGAAATCAATTCGTGATTTTACAGAAGGTGTTATCAAAGCGTATGCGACACAAAACAACATTGCAGTGGATGTTGCAGATGCTACAAACCGAGCAATGGTGGCCCTTGATGAAAATACAAAAGCATTTGCTTCCCTGAACAAAAATATGGTAGACTCTATGCTGTTAGCTGTTAATCAGCAGAAAAAAACCTAGCAGTACTGTCTTTTATTTTTCAAATTCATTTCAGTGACCCTTCCCAAAAAATAATTCATTACCACTTGCATGAAAATGCTAATCAAACCATTTGAAAAGAACAATCAAAGTCACAACTCCCAACATTAATGGCACAAAAAACCACGGAAAATTCTTTGGCTTTCCAGATGAAAACATAGAGTCTTTAGAAGTTCTTGGATTCACAATGTAATTTAGTTGAAATAATTATTAACGATTTTTACAAAAGTCTAACGACTTTATCGATTGTCAGTAAAAAGGCAATTCCCATCCAGTCATTACTCTGGAATCAAGTCGTCTATTTGTGGATTTTTCGTTATCTCCAAATCTACTTTAGTGAATCTAAAAATATCTAAATGCTCTAAGATTTCTCTTCCTCTTTTGTTATCCAAATTATGGAAGATTCCTCTCCCTTTTAGATTCATGTTTTTTTGGAGATGGCTGAGGATCTATTAGATTTTGTAGTGTTTTTTTCTTTGATGAAACTTGATACACGGTATAGCCTCGTTCATTTACAATAGGATTATTTGTTATCCTCGAAAAATTGTATCCCTCAATTGATTTTACGAGCATGCACAGTTCATCACCTATAACTACTCCATTAGGTGGGGCAGCGTAGTTTATCTTAGAACATTTGTTGACAGTAGAACCAAAAATATCATCAACTGATGAAGTCGCAATTTTAGCTACTCTTACAGGTCCATACGTAGCGCTAATCCTATAATCCACTGAGGGCAGCCCTTCTTTGTTCATCATTTTGTTAACTATCTTATTAGATTCAGACATTTCCAAACAACAATCTATAGCCTGCTTGAGAGATTGTTCATCTTGAGAATTTGTTTTTGGAAAATAAAATAACAATGAATCTCCAATGTTTTTTACTACTACTCCATCAAAATTACTAACTATTTCATTCATTAAATTCAAAAAAATGCTATAAAATTTACTTGTATTCAAATCAGAGAGTTTTGCCATTATCCTAGTAGAGTCTATAATATCAATAAAACAGACACAATAATTTTCACTGAAATTAGAAAATTGTAAAAGCACATCTTGTTGTCGTTTGATTAATTCTTCTTTTTGCTTGATTGTAACTAAAGAGTATTGGAGTTTCTTTGCCATTAAATCAAAGGCTGATGAGAGTTGACCTACCTCATCTCGTGATTTTAATTCAGTTCTTACTCCAAAGTTTCCATGCGAAATTTCGTTGGCAGCATTTTTGAGTTTGATTAGTGGTCTTGAGATTGATTTTGCTAAAAAGAAGGCAATTACTCCCATTGCCAAGGTAATTACAATTCCTGTCTGTATGATCTCGTCTTGAAGAATTAAAACAGGTTCCATGGTTTCGCGCTCGTCTATCTCTGCAAGTAAAACTAATCGCGCGTCCTTAAGACAATATGTTGAACCAAATGTCCAAATTCCTCTATAGTCTTGATACAAACCTTGTATTTCTTCCCCGTTTTCAAAACATTGAATCGTTCCAAGTGTCTCTACTTTTTGATTGAAAACTACATTTTCCATAAATCGAGATTCTGAAATCATCAAAAAATCCTCATTTACGAGGTAAATTTCACCTGTTTCGCCTAGGCCACTTCTGTTCAGTAAAATTTTGTCAATTTCAGCAGAACGCATTGTGGAAATTATAACCCCGATTGGTTCAGAACTTTTTTGTCCACTTGAGGGAAAAATTGGTATAGCAACAACCATTTTTTTTCCAAAATTATCTACAGGTTCAAATCCAACAAAGGGTTCTTGCAGTCCTTTAAGGAATCTAGGATCTTGAGAAAAGTCATTATTTTTTAGTCTATCAAGTGAAAAAAATGACATGCCTTTTGTTCCAATTATTTTAATATCTTCAACGCCAATTGAATATCCCACCGATTCTTGGAATGTTTGTACGGAAATTAAAAACTGATTTCGTTTTTCTTCAATTCTCGCATCATATCCTGTGTTAAGTTTCCTTTGATTTAATTCATCGACTAAATTTTGTATTATAGGATCAGTAGATAGGTTTTGGAGATCCTTTATCCTGGTTTCAAATAGATTTTCAATTGAATTTCCTCGGATTGATGATTCGCTAAGTAATTGATTTCCTACCCTTTGCTTCAAAATTTCTTCAGCATAATTAAAACTCAATAATGAAGCAATGCTAAGAGCAAAAATTGAAACCATCATTACGAACAAAATCAATTTTTTATCTAAACTAAATGAAATTAAACTAGGTATTACTAGTCTATTTTTAAAAACTGATAAGGCAATCGACATTTCAATCTATTTTATCCACAATTTTAGCATAAGTAGAAAAGTTATTTCAAAGAGCCATGTTTTTCAAAGAATGATTTACACCTGGTCACAAAGATCATTATCTCATTTTCAAAATTTTCCCACTCGTCTGAGATTTCTTCAAAAGTATAATTTTCTGATTTTGTCATGTCAGTAGCTTTTTCGGTATCTATATAAGATTTGGGATTAAATACCAATGAATACCAACTACTGTCATTCATTACCAATAGTATATATAATGGTAACCCGTCGCTATATCATGAGTACACAAAC
>JAQBBT010000010.1:0-3245 GCA_032125915.1 Nitrososphaerota archaeon | reverse complement strand
ACCCATGATGTGGCATGGAGCTTTATGAAGCAATACAAGAACACATACCCTCTTTACAACTTTGCACTAGTATCAAAACAGGCGAAACAAGACAAACCAACCATCTTCAAATACATTTAGATCAGAAAACAAATAATTATATCAAAATAAAGCAATACTTGTGCCAGTAAGGATCTTCAGCGGTGTTGAACATGTGGTAGAGAAATCAGTTAATAACTTTATCAAAGACGTCAAGGTAATTGATATTAAAATAACCAGCCACCTAAACAAGAATGAAAAGTCTCAGGTATTTGTTTTAATTCACTATGAAGGTGCACCGCCTAGTCATTCAGCAGGTCCAGGATTGTTATAATTTAGATTCAAACTTTTATGCCGGATCATAGAACATAATCAGAATGAAGTTTTCTATATTATCTGATTCGCTAAACAAAATGGAATCAACTACAAAAAGATTAGAGTTGACACAGTTCTTGGTGGAATTGTTTGAAAATACTCCACAAGATGTTATTTCAAAGATTGTTTATCTTTTGCAGGGGAAACTTCGACCAGACTTTGAGGGAATAGAGTTAGGAGTGGCAGAAAAACTTGCAATAAGAGCAATTTCAAAGTCATCAGGTATCACAACAAAAAGAATTGAAGAAGAGTACAGAAAAACCGGCGATGTGGGTCAAGCTGCATCTATAATACTAGAACAAAAAACACAGACAACATTTCTTGTAGAGAACATTACAGTTGAGCGAGTTTATGAGACTTTATTCAAGATTGCAAGACTGGAAGGCGCTCGCTCACAAGACATGAAGATGAAATACATCTCCAGTCTTCTAAATGACGCAACACCACTTGAGGCAAGCTTTATTCTAAAGATTCTGCTTGGCACTATGCGTCTAGGGGTTGCAGAAAATACTGTAATGGATGCATTAGCAATTGCATATACTGGAGGTAAAGAAAACAGAAAAGCCCTTGAGCATGCGTACAACGTATCAAGTGACTTGGGCAAGGTGGCAGAGACCATTGCAAGTGAAGGTCTCAAAGGAGTAGAAGATTTTAAAATTACGTTGTTCAATCCGATTAGACCAATGCTTGCAGATCGCGTAAAGAGTGAGGAGGAATCAATTGAAAAGATGGGAATAGAGTTTGCCGCAGAATACAAGCTAGATGGAGAACGAGTGCAACTACATGTGGAAGGGCAAAAGGTTGTATTGTTTTCAAGAAACCTGGAAAATATTTCTGAATACTATCCAGACATAATTGAAAAAATTCCAAAATCACTAGTAGCAGAACAAGTAATACTTGAAGCAGAAGCTGTTGCAATAAATGAAAACACTGGAGAATTTTTACCGTTTCAAGAGTTAATGCATAGGAGAAGAAAATACAAAATAGAAAAGGCAGTATCGCAGTATCCAATCACAGTTAATTTTTTTGATGTTCTGTATTACAACGGGAAAAGCTGCTTAGATTTAGAATATAGTGAGAGAAGAAAATTATTAGAGGGAATTGTGAAAGAAGATGATTTTGCAAAACATGTTCCAATGAATATAGTAAAGTCTAAAAGTGAGATTGAGGATTTCCTTGAAAACAGCATAAACTCTGGTTGTGAAGGACTGATGTTAAAGATGCTAGACAAACCATACCAAGCAGGATCGAGGGGAAGTTATTGGCTCAAACTAAAAAGAGAATACAGAAATGAGTTAGGGGATAGTTTAGACTTGGTAGTAATTGGCGCGTTCTTTGGGAAAGGAAGAAGAACAGGAAGGTATGGAACACTACTTTTAGCATCATACGATGAGGATACAGATACATTTACCAGCATATGCAAAGTCGGAACGGGATTTACCGATGAGTACTTGGATCAACTCTATCAAATACTATCAGCCAAGGTTACAATAAAGAAAAATCCTAGAATTACCAGCGAGATGGAAGCAGATGTATGGTTTGAACCTGAACTTGTAATTGAGGTTGTGGCCTCTGAGATTACACTTAGTCCCATTCACAAAGCAGCAAAAGATGAAATTAGAAAAGATGCTGGACTTGCATTACGATTCCCAAAGTTTACGGGCAAAATCAGGGTAGAGAAATTTGCAGAAGATGCATCAACTAATGAGGAGGTCATTACACTATACAAGGGACAGAAGAAAATAGCCCATGAGAAAAGTTTGATGTAAACTACGCACAAAACACCTCAAAAATCATCGAGGATTTAAATTACCTAGGCGGTGTTAAAAATTTGAAATGTATAGCGGAGAACTTGAAGTTCAAGCTAAGAGAAAGGCAATTGCAGTTTTGCAGGACGAGATTAACAGAATCCTAAATGCATCAAGGGAACTGGCATCACTTCCAGAACTAATGATGAAAAAAGACAAAACTGGAATAAAAAATGCACTGACACAAATCTCAACTATTGAGGAAGAAGTAGAAAACCTTAGACGAAAAATAACACGAGAGGTAGCAGATGTTGGAGGACTAATCATGAACAGAGAGAATCTTCTAAACACAGCATATACCATGGATGAGATTGCAGGTTACATTACAGGAATTTCATTCAAGCTATCAAATGTCAAGGCATCAACTCTGAAGAGCTCAAAACTAGATGAAGACATTACAAAGCTAATCGAGTTAGTAGTGGACCAAGTCTACAAGCTAAATGAGATAATCAGAAGCCTCAGCACAAACACTGCAAATGCAATAGAACTAGCACAAGAGACTCAGACAATCGAGCGGGAAATTGACCTCAAATACAGACAAGCAACAATGAAACTGTTAGCTGGAGTTACAAACACCACAGAACTGTTGCTAATGAAAGACGTAATTGAAGGAATCGAAGAGATGGCAGACAAGTGTCAGCGAGTATCTGATTCATTCATACTTCTAGCACTAAGCCTATAATACACCCTTTTTTCATATTTTTATTCTAAAATTATTTGTATCTAGAATATACAATTCATATACGAAGAATATTTTTTAGACTTGATGAAGTGTGAGCTAGTAGAGAACAGACTGATTGTTTGGAACATTGAGGATTCACGTAAGCTATTCAGTAGCGGGTATTACGGAAAACCAATAGGTATTCCAAAACCAAAGTTTGATGAAATTAATGTTCCGTTAATTTTGGATTTAATTGAAGGGTTGTATTTGCTTGAAATTAAAAAAATTTCAATCTACAAGGACAAGAAAAAAATTACAATGGAGGAAATGATTGAGATTTGCAAAAAAGAGGTACATGAATTTGATAAAAAATATCTAGTCTA
>JAQBBT010000009.1:0-7192 GCA_032125915.1 Nitrososphaerota archaeon | reverse complement strand
TGTTTTTCAAATTCTTCTCCAAACTGTTTGGTCCATTGTTTTTGATATTCATCCAAGTCTGGCTCATTACCTGATTGTAAAAAATTTGAAATGGCTCTTCCTGCAAGTACTCCTCCCATACCGCTTGTGTAAATTCCTCCTGACGTGGTGGGTTTAGATTGACCTGCGGCATCTCCAATTATTACTGTTTTATGTTCCACAAATTTTTTGATTGGGCCCTTAATCCAAATGGGGGCAAAAATTTTTCTAATGGTGGAATATCTTCCTTTTTTTTCCAAGAATTCATCTAGAGTCTCTGCAACTTTTATTCCTCTTCCTGCAACACCTACTTTTCCTTTTCCTTCCCCCGAGGGTATTATCCATGCAAAAAAACCTGGATATTTTTCTTGATCAAAAAATATTTCGACTCTTCCTTTTTTTATCCAATCTGCATAAATCTCATATTGTGCGGATAGTAAAATCCCTGTTCGGTCTTTTTGAACTAGAGATGATACTCCTCTTGCATCCACAAAAATTTTGCATCTAATTTCCCCTTCGTTTGTTCGTACCCCTTCATCTGTTAATTCTTGAAAGCTTGTTCTTACCTTGATTACTGCTCCATTTTTCTGGGCTTGATGAGCAATTTGTTTATCAAGCTCTCTCCTACTAATCTCTGCAACTTTTTGCTTTTTTGAATCAATGGAGAAGCTATTCCCATTTGGAGCATAAATTTTAGCAGATTCTATTAAATGATCAAAAGTTTTACCAAATGGAATTATTCCTAGTTTCTCCAATCCTGAAGTACTAACGAGTCCTCCACAATGCTCTGGTGTGCCTATCTCGTAATCTTCTTCAATAACTAGCACTGTATTCTTATTTCTTGCAATTTCCCTAGCACATAAAAGACCAGAAACACTTCCTCCTGCCACCACGACATCATAGCTCACAGATTTTGTTGATTTGTCAATTATTTAATTCAAAAGTTTTTCATTATGCATGTTGTTCATATTTGTGTGACTGAGATAAAACAGGTAATAGTAGTTAGAACTGATCTTGATATGGGTAAAGGTAAGATTGCAGCTCAGGTGGGACACGCTTGCGTACTAGGTGCAGAACATGTGAGAAAATCACATCCAGAGTGGTTCAATGAATGGTGGACAGGACAAGAAAAAGTGGTGGTCAAAGTTTCTGGTATCAAAGAACTTCAAGAAATAAAACGCCATGCAATTGATTTGGACCTTCCATGGTCTGAGGTCACTGATGCTGGGCACACCCAAATTGCACCTGGTACTACGACCTGCATTTCGATTGGCCCGGCTCCAGAAAATCTAATTGATAAAATAACTGGGGACTTGAAATTACTTTGATTTTTCTTCGATTTTGGGAATGAGATATAACAAGGCATGGTAAATTTTTGCTGTGAAGAAAAAAGGAATTATTGTTGCTATATTTTTTGGTGTGATTATGACTACCTCTCTTGCAGCAGGTGCTTTTGTTAATCAAGTTCAACCTACGTCACCAGATGATGATCTGACTTTAACTGGAACCCCTGAAGATAATTTTCCTGATGCTCAACGCCCCCAATTTTGTGGCTCTGGCGATGCCAAAACAACTACCTATGTTACTGAATATACGATTCCAACAGTTTGTACAAATCCTTTAGCAATTGTTACTGACTATGACGGAAATGTTTGGTTTGCTCAAACAAATACTGGAAAATTGGCTAAATTTAACCCTCTTACTGAATCCTTTACAGAATATGAAAATCCTGCTTGGCCACAAGGTGGCCGCTCTATGATGTGGGGAATTGATGCTGCTCCGGATGGTTCTATTTGGTATACTGATGAAACTTTTGATTCTGTATGGAAATTTTCTCCGCAGGAGGAAAAGTATCAGCGGTTTACTTATCCTTCTGATGGTGACTCTTTACCTCAAAAATTAAAAGTTGTTGGTTCTCAAATTATTGTCAATGATTTTACTGGGAATAAGATTACTTTCTTAGATCCTACTCAGTCTAATGAAGAGTTAAGTTTTCTTAGTCTTCCATCTCCTGTCAGTGATTCAGTAACTGGTGATTTTGCAGTTGATGCAAATAACAATGTCTGGTATACTAACTGGCTATTTCAACAAGGTGGGGTATTGGTAAAATTTGATCAAGAAGGTTATCGAGCATCAGCAGCAAATGCTGACGAAGAATTTTTACCCTTGTTTGAGTACCTTGATGTTTTGCCATTGCCTACTACTTTGTTAACTCCAAACGGTTTAGCTACAACTGATGATGGTAAAATTTGGCTTGCAGATACTTCAAGTTCAAACTTTTTTAGTTTTAATCCTCAAGATGAGATATTCACCCAATACCCTACGTCTGATCCTGCTTTGTCTACATTTGGAAATTCTACTGGTATTATCAAAACTCCAATCTCCCGGCCTTATTGGATTGAGACAAATGATTTAGATCAATTGATTTTCAATGAACAAACTGCCAACAGAATAGCTGTAATGGATCCAAAAACGGAATCACTAGTTGAATATTTTGTTCCATCTATGAATCCAAATTGGGGTGACTGTGGAGAAATGGTTGACTGTGGTCTTGCCCAAATCTTTGATTTTACAGTAGATGGTGACAAAATTTGGTTTACTGAATGGGTCGAAAATAATATTGGTGTAGTTGACACCTCAATTGGACTTCCTCTTGATATTGAATTAGATTCAAACATTGTTTCTCTTAAAGCGGGTCAATCAAAAGGTCTAACCTTTGTAGTTTCACCTCAAACTTCACAAGACTTGTCAAATGTGTCTTTGATATTATCAGATTCGCATGAATTTTTGAATGTGGTTTCTGATTCTAATGTACCACATACATTCCAGTTGGATTTTGATGCACCAAGACCAGTCGCAGTTACAATTTCAGCATCTGAGAACGCACTTTCTGGGACATACAAAGTGCTACTGGGAGCTCAAATAGATGAGGTCTCAGTGAGTAAATTTCTTACAGTAGTTATAGAATCGTGATTCCAAAAATAGATTCACAAATAGGCATCACTGTTTTTAGTACAAAGTTTGAAGGAATAGGCGGAAAAATTAGATCTAAATCAGAAGATTTTGAGGTCTCTGAAGTAATTTCTGGGAAATCTCTAAAATTAATTTCAGAACAAGGTGACTATGCAGTTTACAAATTAAAAAAGAAAAACATTGATACCAATCATGCGCTTTCAGATCTTTTCAGAAAAAAAGGTTTGAGACTAAAGGCACTTGGTTTGAAGGATGCATCTGCCATTACTGAACAATTTGTATGTTCAAATAATAAAGGAAGATCAATTGATGATGATTATGCTTCTTTAAAGTATTCGCTCAAAAAAATAGGGTCTGTACAAAAACCACTCTCAAAAAAGGACATGATTGGAAATCATTTCAAAATAAAAATTACTGATTGCAAAAGTAATCTTTCAGAATTCACAGAACATGATAAAATTTTAAACTTTTACGGCTATCAGAGATTTGGTTCAAAAAGAGCTGTTACTCACTTGATAGGAAAGGCAATTTTGCAAAAAGATTTTGAAAAAGCAGTAGAATTGATTTTGTCTTTTAGATCTCCTTTTGATTCAAAGGAAAATAACGAGATTAGAGAGAAATTAATTGACAAATCAAATTATGAAAAATATTTTGATCAAGTTCCGCCACAAATGGATATTGAGAGAATGGTTTTACGTGAAATGATAGATAGTGATGACTCACAAAAATCAATTAGACGGGTTCCTTTATCTCTTAGGCGATTTTACATTCAGGCCTATCAATCCTTTTTGTTTAATCATACTCTAAGCTCTGCTTTTTCAGACGGAGAAAATCTCTTTGAACCTCAAGCGGGAGATGTTTGTTTTGATTTTAAAGGAATCATTGGAAAATTCATTAGAGGTGCAGATCAACGTCTTGCTATACCTTTTGTTGGTTACTCTTATTACAAAAAAACTCGTTTTGATTATCAAATTTCAAAAATTTTGGAGCTTGAAGAAATTTCCCCAAAAGATTTTTTCATAAAGGAAATGCAAGAAGTTAGCAACGAAGGTGGTTTCAGACAATCTGCTATCTCTTGTTCTAACTACTCATCTGAAGGAAACACATTGGAATTCACTCTTTCTAGAGGATCCTTTGCTACGATTCTATTACGAGAAATAATGAAGCCAGAAAATCCTCTAAACGCCGGATTTTAGAATTTAAAATTTAGGTTTCTTTAAGTTACGGTCTTTTGAAATTTTAGTTAATTGGTTAAAGCGTACATGTTGATTAGTTGCGAGATAGGCGAAGAACAATCAATCTATTCCAGACTAAGTGAAATTCCTGAAATCAAAAGCTGTTTAATTACCTATGGGAGTTATGACATTGTAGCAGAATTTGAAACCATCTCTTCACATGAAATGAATGAGGTTATTAGTTCTAAAATTAGAAAGATAGAAAAGATTCGAAGTACTATCACCCTACGAGTTTCAGATTAGATTCTTTTGATGAATTTTATAGACATACCTGCTGCTGAAATAATTATACCTGAAATTGCAATTTGAATTCCAAAAGAAACCCAATCAGGATTTGCATACATAAAAGAAGACTCAGGACCTATTACTGATTGACCCTGAAGATGAAAAATTACGCCCAAGATGGAAATTCCTGTGCCTATAATCACTATCCCTCTCCAAATGTTCATTTTTCTTTCTAGGACTTTACCACAATAAAGGGTAAACAGAATTGATAAACTGACCAAATGATTTTTTGATTTGCTCTTTAATGGTTTTCTAAAGACATCAAAAAATGTACAACTCTACATTTGATGTCTCAGGTTCATCTGGCCACAAATATCTGAATTTAATTTTGTTTTTCTCATCTGCTTCTCTTGCTGTGTTGTTATTTTTGATATTCTTTCCTCAAATTAATGCAATCAATAACGAGTCTCCAATTCTGATCAATCTAATGTTTGTTCCTGCAATGATGGTAGGTTTTCTTTACGGGATGAGGATTACAGAGCGTGCCATAAATCCTTCTGAAACTAGGAGTCCTTTGAAAAGATCAATTGTAAAAATATTTTTATTCTTTTTTGTAATTGGTGGTTTGTTTAGTTCTGTAAATTTTGCAATAAATGGAGGAAGTATTATGCCTCAATCAGATATTTTCAAAGAGGGGCTTTTACCTTGGTTAAATGAATTTGTAACTGCAAATGGCGGTGCAACTTTTTTAATTATTACCAGCATAACTTTGATGGCAACTGCAACAAAGAAAATTGTTGGAATGAATACTGGAATTTTAAATAGGTTGGTGACATTTGTTGGAACTTTTATCTTCTTTTCAATGCTTGCACTAAGCTTTACTGATTCTGATCCTACATTTTCAGGTGTTTTTCTCTATACATTTTATCAAGCAGGAATTATTGGTGGTGCATTGTTTGCAATGAATAGATTAACAAAAAATCTTAACAGTTTTGAAGATTTTGCAAACGGTTACTAGGATTTATTTATCTAAATCTACATAAATTCCAGAGATCTCAGAGTTTATTCTACCGTAATATTTTTCACAGTCCTCTGTTTTAAAGTCGTTATTTTTACACTCATTAAAGTGAGCCGTATTGTCTCTTTGAATGTTATCTCCAAATAGCACATTTTCACCAACGGCCAAAGCAATTAACCCAATTACCGCCAGGCTTGCTGCCACCATAATCATTGCATATCCTACTTGGGCATGATTGTGAGACTCTTTCATTCACCAAAAATCCATTAACCTTGAATTTATTCTTTTCAAGAATTAGATCTATAAAATAACAGGGTATTCTAAGAAAAAAAGAAAAGTTAGTAGATCGTACAATATTCAGTGAGCATTCAAATTCTCCAATACGAGTTTCTGGGACCTATACCATTAGATGAATGGGGTCCTCCTATGGAAAAAGTTGTTTATCTTATTTTCTCAAGAAAAAAAGACTCTTTCAACATAATCTATGCAGATGATTGTGAAAAAACAGATGAGAAAAATTTTTTTGCAAATAACTTACATTTTAAAAAATGGGTTCAAGCTGCAGGATCTGAGAATTCCCTTTATCTTGCCATTTTGCCAATGTTTGAATCAAATCAATCTGCACGAAAAGTAATCGTGAATAAAATCCTTCTACGTTATCTTCCTTCATGTAATGCTGATGATATTGTGGAGAAAAAACCCAATTATGTTATTTCCCCTAAATTAGATTCAGAATCTACAAATAATTCTGCAGATGATTTAGCATACTCTAAAAAAATTCCTTGTCCTTGTTGTGGCTCTGATATGAAAGTAGATAAAGTACTTGAAAACACCAAAATCCTAAAATGTTCTGGATGTGGTCTTAGCGACACACGATTAAATTCATGATCTTGATTTGTTTTGAACTTTAAATAATTGTAATGTCAATAAATCAATTGCCTTTTTCAAATGTTCAAATTCATTTATGGAATGAATTTGGCCATGAACTAGTGCCCTTAAAACTTTAACCGAATTTGTTTGAAATTCATCCTTTGCTACAATTTCCATGGCATTTAGTTTGGAAAGCAAGTTGTCTAGATCTTTTTTCATCTCCTCTGATGGGACGTGTTTTGCCATACCTCTGATCACATAAATTTGATATATGAACTGTGGTCACAACAAGTCTTCATCAATCTTTTGAATAGGATCTACATACTGTTGACAGGTGCATGTTGGAATTTTACATTTTCCAACTTTCATCAGCGATTTATTTTCTTCAGAGGAAATGTGTGCTTCATCAGTATGATGACAGAGATGGCAATTCATGTAAAATCTATTTTTTTCCATTATTTAAGCAAGGAGATTAAATTATGGAATTAAAACTGCTCTTGCCTTTATTTGTGAGTCTTTTAATTTTTTTAGAACTTCATTTGCTCTTTCTAAAGGGTAGGTTTCTGAAATCACTTCTAACTTTTTTTCATTACATATCTTGATTACTTGTTCCATATCTTTAGTAGATCCTATGAGGGTACCTCGAATGGTTTTTTCTTCAAATGCACTAAAGGAAGGATTTTTTCCTATTGTTGCAAGTACGATTGTTCCTCCCTTCTTTACTGATTTTATCGCAGTATCTGTTACAACATCTGATGGGGCAAATACTATTGCTGCATCAAGTAATCCATGTTTCTCTTTAATTTCATTTAAAAATTTTTCTTGGTCTTCTGAAAACCTCATGCTATCAATA
>JAQBBT010000008.1:0-4977 GCA_032125915.1 Nitrososphaerota archaeon | reverse complement strand
TTCATTATTGTATCTGTCCACATAAATTTGAGGATCTTTAGATTCATCAACAAATGATGCAGGTATGATTAATTCTTCTTCTAACCCTACCGCTTCATAGATTGAATCATATTCTGGAAAATTTTCATCAAACCATTTTTTGTAACTTGGCTCATTATTGTATCTGTCAACATAACTTTGAGGATCTTTTGATTTATCGACAAATGATGCAGGTGTTGCCAATTCTTCTTCTAATCCGACTGCCTCATAGATTGAATCATACTCTGGAAAGTTCTCATCAAACCACTTTTTGTAACTTGGCTCATTATTGTATCTGTCAACATAACTTTGAGGATCTTTAGATTTATCGACAAATGATGCAACACCTGACTCTTTAGGCTCGTCCTTTGGTTCATCTTTAGGTTGAGTTTCAACTGGATCCTTTACTGTAATGGAAATTGATTCATTGTCTTTTTGAGCTCCCTTTTCTACAACAATATCAAAATTGTATTGAATACCATTCACATTTCCTTGTGCTGCTGTTGGTGTCCATGTAAACTGACCTGTGTTAGAATTAATCGAAGCGCCACTTGGAGGATTCTTCTCCAGACTAAAAATTAACTTGTCCAAAGAACTATCAGTAACACCTACAGAAAAGGAAAGTGTTTTCCCTTCAGTTATTGTTTGATCTGCAATTGTTTTCAAAGATAGTACATAGTCTGCCACTTCAGATACCTTATTTCCATCATACTTTAACAGAATTGATATTCCATCCTTTTCCAGACCTGTAAATGCAGTAGCGTTGTAGGTTCCACTAGATGTAAAAAATTTATCCACGTCTCTTGGGAATGTCGAAAATTTACCATCAATATCTGATAATTGAGATGTTACTATACCAATATAATTTCCTGAAGGGCCACGAATTACAACATTGACCTGTTTTCTACCATCATCTTCTACTCCAACAAATACCATCGATTCCTCATTTGTATAAAAGGCCTTTTCAAGAGAAACCGAATCCACGACAGCGTAGGCTGGAAAAATCATCAAAACAACAAGTGAGAAAACTGAAAATATCATCAATTTTTTTAGCATAGTAACTCTTTGATTAATTCATTTTTAAAAAACACGTATAACTTCTTCTATTGAATTGGTAAGAAAAATTCACAAAATCACAGATCTAGCAAAAATCTCATAAACACTCCATTATTTTGCTCAATTTTCATCTCATAAAATGTTGGGGCTTTGATTTCTACCTTAAAGTTGTGTTTTTTAAATTCTAGTGGTTCACCATATGCTTTTGCCTTAATCTCATATCCATCCTTTTCTAAAATATCAAATTCAATTCTTCTAATTGCAAATCCTTCTGTAATTAGAACAAAAGTAATCTCTTCTAGCCAGCTAAAAAGCAAATATCTGAGATCCTTTCCTTTAGCTGAAAATTCTTTTTCTTTTTTTTCCTCAACCTTGTCTTGATCTAAAGTTATGTTAATTACCGCATCTGCAGTAACTGAAAATGCTTCTTTGAGATCTTTTGCAGTAACCTCTAGGAATGCATCAGTTGCATGATCTAAAAACTTGTAGCTCAATTACCTTTTTTCAAATCTGTTGATTATTAATTTAGATGCCTAAAATCTATCAGTAATGACTACCTGATCTAGATTTAATTGTCCTCCACGTGGATTGCCAGGACTCTTTGCTTTACCGATGACTAACAACATTCCAATAATGTGATCTTTTGGAAGATTGATTAACTCTGCCACTTTTTCTGAATCAAATCCTATCATAGGACATGAATCATATCCTGCGGATTTTGCTGAAAGCATCAGTGTTTGAGCTGCAATTCCAATACTTCTTAGTGCCTCATCACGTTGAATCTGATCATTTCCTTTGTAGAACTTGCCAATTGCTGGAACCATAAAATCTTTCACTTCTTTTGATGCGTTTTTCCAATATCGCTGTGGATCTTTTTCCCATGATTTAAGATCAGCACACAGTATCAAAAGCAAGGATGCATCTGTAACCTGAGCTTGATCCCATGCGGCATTTCTAATTTTTTTCCTTAATTCAGCATCTTTTACGACTAGAAACCTCCAATTTTGAATGTTGAATGAGGTAGGAGATAACACTGCCAATGAAAGTAATTTCTCAATCTCGTTGTTTGTAAATTGATGAGTTTCATCAAAGTGCTTTACGGCTCTTCTTTTTTCAATTGCATCAAAAGTTTCGGAAGAAAAAAAAGAAATATCATCTGTCATTTTTTATTCCTTTGACAGACTAATATTTACAGGTGTTGGATTTAAAAATGTGTTACAAGTTGGAGAATGCTTTTTAGCAATCTTGATTAGTTCTTGTAGTGTTTCTTCTGTTGCATCTGAATCAATCTTGAAATTGATTTGTATGCTTTTGTATCCAACTATGACATTCTCATCAAGATTCAATAGACCTTGAAGATCAATGTCTCCTTCTAAAGTAGATTCTACTTTGTTTAACTTTACTCCCTTAACAGCTGCCCAATATACTAGGGTTGTAGTTACACATCCTGCAAGGGCAGTCAAAGCATATTCTACTGGATTTGCACCACTATCATTTCCTAAAAGAATTTCAGGTTCATCTTTTGTAAAAACAAATGGTTTGCTTCTTACATGTGTCTTTCCAGCACCATAAAAGTCTCTTACAGTTGTTTTGTTTTCTCCACCATTTACCCATTGATTTTCAACTCTGAAATTGAATTTTGCAATTGAAGGATCTTCTTTGATGACATCAATTGTTTGAGAAAGAGCATCGACATTGACACCATTTAGAATTTTTGCTTGTTGTTGTGCCATTTTATTCACCTATGCTACTCCTAGAATTGTTGCCATTCCTTCTCCAATGACCTTACTTTTTAGACCATTTACCAAACCTCTTAGGATTTGGGCTTCTTCTGATTGTTTATTGGAAATTGAATTAAAGGCCAAGGTCCAATCTACTAATTTTGTTTCAGATGTTGGTTGTGTTTTCATGTTTAGTGATATCTTGATATCATATATGAATGTTATTATTTTTGATATCATGATAGCATATTATATATAGATCTAGGCACAAATGATATCATGACAAAAGATGTTTTAATTCGTGGATTTCCAGATGATATTCACTCTGATTTAAGCAAAAAAGCAGATCAGATGGGAGTATCTGTAAATTCGATTGTAAAAGATGCCGTGGACCAGTGGCTTAGCAAGAAGACACATGTTCCACACATTCATGACCTGTTAATTTACGCTGATGATAAATCAATGAACAGCTTTCTGAAAGCTTTGGATAGAATGGCAAGTAATAGTGAGTGGTTCAAATCGTTTGCTGCACCACCAAATCACCACACTGAAAAAACCTTGTCTAAACTAAACTGGTATAATGGTACTGTTAAACCCTACAAGCCACATGGAGCAGACGGATCAAAATACTGTGGTCAAGTAATAGAAAATATTGTAAAAGAGTCCCATAAAAAACCACTTTGTTGTGTTGATTTTGTATTAACCGACATTGCAAAAAATTCATTTAAACATGCAATGGAACTTGAAAAGACATATGATGAATCAAGACTACCTGGTTTGATGTTTTGCCCATACAAATCAAGTGATTTGATGAAATCTGATATTACAGATATGATTGAATTATTTTTGATGCATGATAGGATTTTTATTATAAAAAACGATGATATATACAAGCTACACATTACAAAAGAAAGCATTCATAAGATATTTCTAAACTAAGGAGATGGAAAATTTTGAAGTTTCCATCAATGTAAGAAATATGATTTATTCAATTAAAGCTAAATTTATTGAAGAAAAAATGAAGGAATTTTTTCAAATGCTAAATAATGGAACTATCGAAAAACAAAAACCAGATGGTGCAGAGATTCTCAACTCAATGAAACGTGCAAGAATTACAGAACCTGGATTAATTTGGTGGTCTGAGATGTGTTTTTGCTCTCCTCCACTTAAACATGAACGCCAAACAGTCTATGATCCGTTTTTCTCAGAGATGGAAATCAAAATCATTGATGATTATGAAGAGTCAGAAGGTGAGTCTTTTTTTGATTATCTCAAAAGTCTAGGTTAATGCAAATTACAATTCTAGCCTGTAAAGTAATTTAGTGGGTGTCTCTTTTGAGATTTCATTGGAGCCTTTTGATTCATTTCTACCCTGGATTACTGAAATTCTTACCGGACATCTCTATGAGGGGGTATTTTTAGCAGCATTAATTGAAACTATTATTCCTCCTATTCCTACCCTAGCAGTATTTCCCACTGCTGGATTTTTAGCTTCTCAGGAGGGTTTGTCAATATTTGCAGTCATACCTATGATAATTTTAGGTGCGCTAGGCGCTACAATTGGAACTACAGTAATTTACCTGGTCGCACTAAAACTTGGAAGAACAATTTTACTAAGATATCTTAGATTTGTAAAAATTTCAGAAAAGAAACTAGAGAGAGTCGAGGTTTGGTTTGAAAAATATGGTGACAAGGCTGTATTTTTGGGACGAATGATTCCAGTAATGAGAGAAATGATCTCAGTTCCTGCGGGATTGCTTAAAATGAAGATACCAAAATTTATCTTGTATACCTTTGCTGGTTCACTAGTTTGGTCAACAGGTACTATTCTTGCTGGATACTATTTTGGTGCAAGTTTGGATATACTGTTTTAGAATCTATTCTAACTTGATTATATCTTGTTGAACTAAAAACTTGATGGCATTGAGTAACTCATCTTCAGAAACTTGGTCTTGAGCATACCATACAAAAATATTCCTTGCCCATTCAGGAATTTTTTGCTCTGAAATCTCAATTTCTTCAACAAAGGTTTTTCCATCTATAGTTCTACACTGCTTAGGATAAGACTCCATCACTGGATACCCCTCAGCAACACAGTCTTCAAAATTTTTAATTTCATTTAAAGGAACTATCCGAAGAATTCTGTCATCATTAATTTCTGGAACTCCTCTTCCATCTTGAT
>JAQBBT010000007.1:0-3279 GCA_032125915.1 Nitrososphaerota archaeon | reverse complement strand
CAGGCCTACCCCATTCTTTATCATGGTATGAAAGGTTTGGTTCTTCAATTGCCCACTCACATCTAACAACCATATGTAAAATATAATAAAATTAACATGAGATATTAGTTGCTAAATGGCGAGTTAGTCATGAAGTCTAATCAACAGTTATTACAAATTAATAGGAATTTTTTAATTTGTTTTGTTGTTTCAGCGTCGCTTTCAGCAATAGTTGCTCAGACTTTATCAGATTTTGAAAACCATCTCAACACAACAATTACAATAATTGTAGGATATGTGATTTATTTTGGAATCTTTTCGGTTTTGTTTTATTGGGATAACAAGACTCGCTACAAGCAAATGAATGCAAA
This sequence comes from Nitrososphaerota archaeon, assembly GCA_032125915.1. GTDB lineage: Archaea > Thermoproteota > Nitrososphaeria > Nitrososphaerales > Nitrosopumilaceae > Nitrosomaritimum. The sequence goes on along the minus strand of JAQBBT010000007.1, from coordinate 2,929 downwards.
TTTAATTAAAAAGGAGCTAATCAAACTAATCTCTTCATTTGGAATTGGGGAAGTGGGGTATCTTGGAGTGCGATGGCCCTCTTTCTACTATTTCCTAGAAATAGGAATAGAGCCATATCTAGCCTCGTTGATATCAGAGATTATTGCAACTGCATGCTATATGGGCATAGTTTCCTTCTTTTTACGAGGCACCAAGACATTCTAAAACAAAAACACGTCCATATACTGTAACAATATTTTTGTTACATTTCACAGATCATGAAATTTACTTTATTGAAATTATTTGTAGATTACATGTTGTAATTACTGCAAACAATCAGAGTCAAACTCATCTTATGGATTAATGATAAATCTCATTTTAGAAACTTGAAAACCAAACAATGCAAAGTACATACATCATGTAATATCATTCGCCTTAACTCCAAACGCTAGAGATTTTTTTTGATATTGGGTTATTTGTAAGCAATGAAAATAAATCAGCATTAGAGTTTTTTATTAAATTAGAAAAGGACCCAAACGAATTAGACTTGTCAATGGTAATTTGTGATGAGACTTCGCGACTGAGTGATAATAATTCTAAATTATCTTTTATTTTGGAGTCTTTATGTTTAAGTTCTGAAATAGAATTTTGAATTAATGTGATTTTAGATTCAAATCTATTTGAGATTCCTCTGTTTTTGTTCTCAGAAAAAGCATTGTTTGACGTATCCAAATCCTCAGTTTTTGCAGATTTAACTACATCAAGTTCCATCTGCATCCTTTTCAAAAATTCTTTATCGGATTTGTAAATAATTTGGCCTTTTGTAATGGCTTTTCTCAAGTAAAGTAAACGCCCTTCATCACCCATGTTTAATTTTAAAAGTTTCTCAATTACAACAACTGGATGCGCTATTAGTATTTCACTCAAAGCATTTCACCACATCTAATTGAATTATCACAAACTCAAATCAAGAAAAACAGTCTTAACATCGAGAATCTAAATCAAGAATCCAAATAGTCAATTTTTTATAATAATACCAAAACGTTCAATTCAAGACATTTCTCTTATCCAGGCACAATTTTTGAACAAAAATGGAAAAAATCAAAGGTTTGATACTTCGTTGATGATGGTATTGGCAAATCTTCTAGTTGTTTTTGGCATCTCTTTTGCTAATTTTGATAAATGAGGTCTTAGCTCCTCATCTGAAAATGTCAATTTTAGCGTCTCATAATATCTAAGGGAAATTGAATCTACTTCTTCATGTATGATTTTTTCCAAGATACTTTTTGCTTTTTCAATTCTAGTATCAAGTGGAAGTTTTGCTATACTATAATCTAAAAATTTTTGAACAAGTTCTTTATGTTTTTCTCCAATCTCAATTACTAGTTTAAATTTTGGCATGTCTGAAAATTCTTCTAAAATTTTACCAACAGTGTCATCGTACTGAACATAGTGTCTTTGCATTAAAGGCATTATTTGATCTAAAATAGTTTGATCAAATTCGTAGGGTATTGAAAGATTTTTTTCAATATCAATTGCAAGCTCGGTAATAACAAAAACTAAACCTAATGGATCACGAATAGATTGTTTGCTATATTTTACGGGGTATTTTACAAACATTTTATTTAATCGATTTAGAGCATGCGCAGATAATAGACCCCTTCGCTTTCCTGAATCTAGTGTTCTTATGATTTTGTATGAGGTTACAGAGAATAAAGAATAGTTTTTGGCATTACCGTTGTTTTTTTCAAGACATTCTTTTTCAAAATCATCCATAAATTCGTCCAGAATTCGTGGAACTTGCTCCTCAGGTTTTACATTTCTAAAGCTTATTTGTTTTAATGAATCAGTATTTGATTTGGTGTTTTTTTCTTCAGAGGAAAACATAGAATTTGCACGATTAAGAGCATGCATTATGGCAGATAATTTTTTTTTATTTCCTTTACCGTATTTGCTCTTTTGTAGGCTTTGAATTGAGAGTATTAACGAGTTGTACAATATGTAAAAAACTCAATTTTTGAATTTAAATGAATATTTTTTCAATAAAAACAACATTGTTGATTTAGAGTGCAAATGTGGAGAACGATTTTAATTATCAGGAAAGGGATATTGAAATAGAAAGAAAATATGGTTAAAAAATCAATAATTCTTGCCATTTCAATTTTGGTGATTAGCTCTAATTTTCAAGCAGTATCAGCAGAGATTTTTTTCCCATCAACCAATGTTAGGTTAGAGGGAGCCACCACATATTGCATAATTACACCTACAAACGAAATTTCTCAGAATAAAAATACAGAATGGGTCACATTAACAGAAAATGCTGTTTTAGATTGGGAACAAAATCTCCAAGATGCAGAGTTTGAAAATGACAGCATATGGAAAATGAATATTAAATTAATTTTCGATGAAAATGACGATAGTTGTGACATCAAAATTGAATTTCAAGACAAACCTACCTTGTCAGACACTGTTGCAGGGTACTTTTCTTGGCCCCCAGGAAAAATTGTGATTTATTATTTACAACCAAAGTTGTGTAATATCGTAACACCTTGTTATGATGATAAAACTCTCAAATCAGATGATGCGATATATGCAATTGCAATTCATGAAATTGGTCATTCGTTGGGTTTGGATCATTATGTTTCAGATGATAACGACATAAATAAAAAATGGCAAACGGGAAATGAAAGTCCTCCGTCAGCTATGATTCCCACAATTCCTAGAATCTCCGGTTTACTACAAATTACAGATATCGATGTTCAAAAAGTTCGTGAAATTTATGGAGCCGATGGATTTTACGCATTTTCAGGCTCCACAATTCCAAGCCCTCAACCAGAACCAACACCAACTCCAACTCCAACTCCAACTCCAACTCCAACTCCACCTCCAACTCCAACACCAAAACCAACTCCAACCCCAGAACCAATCATTCCCTTGTCACCAGTTACT
>JAQBBT010000006.1:0-8384 GCA_032125915.1 Nitrososphaerota archaeon | reverse complement strand
CTAATTTTAGATACGTTGACGGTAAAACACATGCAGGAGCACCATTAGTTTTTGGTAATAGAATCAAACCTTCTTTACATGTTAAGATATCAGTATCAGGTAATTGTTTCCATTGATATCTTGGAGGAAGAATTTGATTTTCTTGTGCAAAAGAGTTTTCAAATAAAAATGAAGAAATATAAATACATAGAATAATAGTAAATACAAATAAAAAATTTATCGTATTCATATACAATTTGATTATATTTTTTGCTTAAATATTGTTCGTAGAAATTCATTTACATAATATGACGTTCTACGAGTTTTCCATGTCCAAGTTTCCCAATTACTTCGAAGTTTTCAGCAACTAGTTGTCCCCTTACAATAGTTTTTACAGGCCATCCTTTTAATTTCATCCCTTCATAAACAATATAATCTGAAAAGCCTCCAAACAAATCAGATGAAACTTTATTTTCTTTTTTCAAATCTATCATTGTAATATCAGCATCAGAGCCTTTATCCAAACTTCCTTTTTTGGGATACATTCCAAAAATTTGTGCAGCATTTAGGCTCGTAAATCGAACGAATTGCTCAAGAGATATTTTGTTTTTGTTTACACCTTCACTAAGCAAAATAGGAATTATAGTACCAATTCCTGGAAATCCTGCCAAGGCATCCCATACATCTGCACCTCCTAGCTTTAGTTTGATTTGGTTAGCCACATGATCAGTTCCAATAGTATCAATTTTGTTATTTGACAATGCATTCCACATCGCTTTGTTATCTTTTTGTGTTCTAATAGGAGGCATTACTTTGGCAAGATATCCTTTCTGTTTTTCACATGATAGTGTAAGATAGTGAGGACATGTTTCAACAAAAATTTTTGTGCCTTGCTCTCTTTCTTCTTTAATTTGTTCCAATGCTCTTTCTGATCCAATATGAACAAAGTAAATTGTACAGTCATAATCACGTCCATATTTGCAAACAGTTTTGATTGCTTTTGCTTCAAATTCAGGTGATCTACTCTCAGACCAGGCAGAAAGACCATCACGGTTTTTTTCTTTTGCAGTTTTTATTCCACAGGCACAAGATTCGTAATCTTCTGCATGAACCAAAACAGGACATCCAAGAGAAGCTGCATTTTTTACAGTTTCTTCAACAATTTGATCATTGACATTAACAATTACAGATTTCAGTTCTGATGTATACGGTGGCATATCCATATAGACATGACCTACATCTCCACCAAGATTCATGTAAATTTTAAACGAGTTAATTCCTTTTTCAACACAATATTTCATTTCGTCAATTTGTTGCTTTGAAAAAATTGATGCATGAATTGCATAATCAATATAATGATTTTTTGATGAGGCATCTAACTGATCTTGTAAAGAAAACTTGAAAGAATTTCCTAAACGTAGCATTCTCATCATTGTAGTAATGCCACCAATAGCTGCAGCGTGTGATTCTGTTTTTGCTGCCTTGTCAATTGAGGAATATACTCCATAGTGAACATGAGTATCAATTGGCCCAGGAATAGAAATCAGTCCGTTTCCATTAATTTTATGGTCACACGCAGGAAGATCGTGTGTAAGCCCAATAATTTTTCCATCCTCAATTACGATATTTTTGTCAACAATTCCTTGAGGCAAAATAACATGAGAATCGGTAATCACAGTATCATAAGTCATCTGTTTTTTTTTTATTGTGCAGTCTATTATGCGTTAAGATAAGATAAGAGATAGAAAAAATCAAGAACCGAACGTTTGATTGATTAAAAAATAGTTACTGTTGTTTTTTTGGAAGAAAAATTTAATTTTTTTAAATTAGGCTAATTTTGGCACTACAGTTTTCTTTTCTGGAGCTGGGAGATAAATAAAAAATGATGTTCCTTTTCCAAATTCACTTTCAAGCCAAATTTTTCCTTTAAGCCCTTCAGCAATTCCCTTACAAATTACGAGACCTAAACCTGTACCTCCATGTTTTCTAGTTGCAGACGTATCAATTTGGTAGAATTTTTTGAAAATATTTGATTGTTTTTCTTTAGGAATTCCAGGTCCATTGTCGTGAACAGAAAATATAATGTTTTTTTCTTTTATTTTTGCTTCAACGTATATCTTTCCATCTTTTGAAGGAACAAAGTCCACTGAATTTCGTATTAAATTATCTAAAACTTGTCTTAATCTTTGTTTGTCAGAATTCAAAATCAAATTTTTAGGATATTTTACAGTAAAGTCGATATTTTTATTTTTCACAATATGTTTATTATTTTCTCTTAGTTCATCCATAAATTCATCAAGACTGAATTCAGTAATTAAAAAGTTCATCTTCTTCATATCTAATTTTTGAACGTCAAGTAAATCGCTAATTAAACGCTCAAGTAATGTAGCATTTGATTCAATCTTGCTGATAAAATCTATTTGATCATCATTTAATGAACCAAAGGTATCTACGTCTTTTAGCATTTCACAGTAACCCATGATTGGAACAAGAGGGGTGTTTAGCTCATGGGTCATCATAGATGAAAATTCTTCTTTTTGAAGTTCTGATTCTTGGACATTTTTTAAGGCTTCTGATAATTTTTCCTCTAAGATTTTTTGATTTGTAATATCCGTAAGAATTGCAATAAATTGCTCAGGCTTACCATTATCACCTAATAGTGGCGAAATTGTTGCTTTTGACCAATAATAAGAGCCATCCTTTGCTTTATTTTTGATATCTCCCTTCCATGTTTCTCCTTGAAGTATTATTTCCCACATATGTTTGAAAAATTCTTTATCATGATAGTAAGAATTAACAATTCTTGGATTTTGTCCTAAAAGCTCTTCTCTTGAAAATTTTGACACTTTACAAAAATCATCATTAACATATACTATAGAACCTTCAATGTCTGTAATTAAGACATTTGCAGATTTATCTAAAGCTTCTTTAAAATTTGACAGATCCTCTTGTTGTTTTTTAATTAGATTCATGTTTTCTGTAAGAGCTTGATTAGAATTTTCTAGTTTTCTGGTTTGAACTTTAACAAGACCCTTTAGGTTGTCCTGAGTTGATTTTACATATTGAAGTAGTTTTTCAAATCCGTTTGTTAGTTGATCTAATTCATTATTGGAAGAATCTGATTTTTTATCTAGTTTAACATTGAAATTCCCTTTACGAATTTCATTCATGGTTGTACTTAATTTTTTAATTGGATTGGAAATTGTTCTTGAAAAAAAGATTGCAAACAAAACAATCCCTGCAAGTAAAATTGAAAATACAGTTAATAGCTTAAATTGTAAATCATAAATCGGTAAAAATATCTCTTCTAACTCAATTTCTCCTACAATACACAGATTTTTATCTCCAAGTAATTTCATAAGACCAAGAACTTCATGACCGTCTTTGTTGACATATTGTTCAGAAATTAATTGTCCTGCAAAACATCTATCAATTAGCCTGAATTCTGAATTCCAGTTTTGTGTAGAGTATTTTACACTAGAGTCACTCGTAATTTGACGAGAAGCACTATCAACTAAAAATATTTCATTACTTTTTTCTAAGCCAGTACTTAGATTTTCTGGCTCAATTGCACTAAGTGATGTTTGTAATGAAATAATACCAAATTCTTTATTATCTGAACCTACAAGGTTACTTGAAAAAGTTACATAGTTTTGGCTAAGTATCTGATTTTTTTGAAATCCACCAAAATAGGGCTTGTTTTGACTAATTTGTTCAGAAATTTCATCAGATATTTTATGACCAATCAATTCTCGCTGAGTACTTGCAAGTATGTTTCCATCAAGATCTGACAAGTAAATAACATCAATTGTGGATCTTGAATCAACTTCGCCAAAATTACCTATAGAATTTGATCTTGTTTCCACAAGCATAGAATCAATTTGGATTTGAATTCTATTCAATGTTGTCGGATCTTTTATTTTATCAGAATCAAGCTGTAGAGGTAATAATGTTGAAGCAAATAATTTGGCCTGTACTTGTCTCGTGTCTAAATAATGTTCAATATCAGCAATTTTTGAAACCAAAGAAGAATCAAGTGCTGATTCTTTTTGTATTAATAAATCATCAGAGATTTCAGAAATACTAATTCCCTCTAAAATAATTATTGGGATTAATGCAATACATAAAAAAAGAATTACAAGCTTGTTGTTTAGATTCATTTCAATAGTCCCTTATTTTTCATTTGGTGTATGACTCCTTTTTTTTGATTTTTAGAAATTTGAATATCTTGGATTTGTTTAAGTATAATGTTAGGTGAAATAATCTGATTATTGTTTTGGTTTAGGGATTTTAGATCCTTTTGTTTTGTAGAAGAGAGTTTCAATTAAATTCAATTAAAATCAAAAAACATCCTCAACTAGTAATCGCAGTTAAGAGTTCATTAAGTTGTATTGGTTTTTTCAAACAACCCCGAATTCCATCCTTCTTTAACAAATCGTTAATTTGGCTAGTAGTAAATGCTGTTGCAGAAAATATAACAATTTTCTGATCTTTTAGAATTTTTTCTCGTTCTAATGTTTGAATAATATCGATTCCGCTAAATTCAGGCATGGAAATATCCAGAAGAACAACATCAAACTTTTCCTCTTTAATACGCTCCAGTCCATCCCTTGGATCATTTGTAACTACATTTTCAAAACCCTTGGCCTTGAGGAATTTTGAGAGTAGACCCGTAATGTCTTGATTATCGTCAACTATGAGTACTTTCATAATGTAAAACATTAGCTTGTCCTATATAGGAAAATGTTTGTTCACTTAATACAAAAATTATCAGATAAATTAAATATGATTTTATTTTCATTTTTTGGTTACTTTGCAGTTATTTGAAAACTTGGTTTTCTGCAAGAAAATGAATAAAAGTGTAGTTAAAAAAAGTAAAGGCAGGGCCGGTGGTTTAGTGGTATAATGTCGCGTTCGCAACGCGAATGTCGGGGGTTCGATTCCCCCCCGGTCCATTAATCCCAGAAACTATTATACATTAACAAAAAGTATTGATTTTATGGAAGTATTTGATGGGAAAAAAGCTGCTCAAGATTACATGTCAAAACATACACTGGCCTTTTCCACTCCAGAGTTAACGTTAATGAGATTTGCGTTTTGGTTAGGAGATACGGTACCGGATCCTAAAAACAAAGAAAATTCCATTTCCAGAATGTTGACATTTATGATGGAGCAAGATTTTGCACCAGTTCTGATTGATGATGAAACCTATGTCCCATCAGGGGCGGTAAAAAATTCTTCAAAAATATATGGAAATCCACAACAAGAAAATATCTCAGAAGGCAAGTTTTGCTCTGAATGTGGCTCAAAACTATCAGCCAGTGCAAAGTTTTGTCCTGAATGTGGAACAACCCAAGAATAAAACAAAAGAACTAATTTTATAATTTATTTCCACATTTTGTACAAAATTTTGAGTTTGGTTTAAGTGGAGATCCACAAGAAGAACATCCGTTTGTACTAATGGTTTGTCTTGGTATGAGTGCAGGATCAGGTGACGGTAGTGTACCAGGGTCTCCAAATCCTTCTTGTGCAGAAACAATTCCTGGAGGTCCACCTACTGGATTATCTGCAGTTCCTGCTCTTGGAGGCATCATTCCAGGACTAGCAGCCATTCCAGGTTGTCCCATTCCTGGCATCAATCCTGGTGATTGAGTATTTACTGAATTTGAATTTAGGGATTTTCTTATTTCAAAGATAACTTTGATTGACAAAAATTCTAACGCAGAATAAGCTACTACATAATCTCCTAATCTCTGAAAGAATTCTTTGTCACCTAACTTACCTTGTTTGTACATGTTATTTGTGTCAAGAAACGACTCATAGTAGCCCTGAGAATCATCAAACAAGCTTTCCAACTTGTCAAAAAGCATGTTAAGGGTATCTACGCCACCAAACGACATATCCAAACTTTTCTTATGGAATATTAATTACTTTAGGATCCTTCTTTGATCACTTTATGTTAGAATTATCTTAAATTAGCCTACTCAAAGCATTGCCTGTTCACTTGAGGTATAGAATTTGTAAATGTTGCTTATTGTATTTTCAAATATTCCTTAATTTTAGAGACATCCTCACCAATCATCGCTATTTGACTGCTGAGTGCCCAAACTGAATTTCGAGATTGCATGTTCTGATTATTTAGATATTTCAACAACGTCAGAGTAAATTCGGTGTTTTTTGTTTTTTCAAGATAAATAATAATCTCCTGGATTATCTGTGGGGGTAAGCCTTGATCAAGTTTTTCAATTAATATTCTACATTCTTCATCATTTTGAATTCCCATAGTTTACCAAACACAACATTGTATTTAGTTATTAACATAAATCATATTAAAATTTAAACTCTTTTTGTAATGCAGAATTTATTCAACTAAAATTATAATTTAAACCATGAACCTACAACTAAAACAAAATAATTCATTTTTCCAATCAAAGTAGAAAAATTTTTGAACTTAGGGAAAGTGAAATCAAACCTAAAGATCAACAAGATTAACTAACATTAATGCCAAAGAAACATTTGCCCATATTGCTACACTAAATCCAATTAATTTGAGATTATGTATTACACCTTTTCTATCGCCCAATAGATATTATTTGCATGAATTACTAATAAGGCTTAATCTGTGTTAGATCAATTTTGATACAATTTAAAAAACAAAAAGGAAAAAACTTGTGATTAGGCTTGAAGTGCCCTATCAATCATATTTTTGTAGGATTCTTTTGATGCGGCACCAACTTGCTGACTAACTATTTCGCCTTTGTTTAGAAGAATTAGAGTTGGAATGCTGAAGACGTTGTATTTTGAGGCCAAGTCATTAGCTTCATCAACATTGACTTTGACAAATTTCACCTTGCCATCATAATCACTTGCCAGTTCTTCAACTACAGGGCCAACCATTCTACATGGACCACACCATTCAGCCCAGAAGTCAACAAAGACAGGAATATCAGAATTAACTACATCGATTTCCCAGGATTTTGCATCAGAGACTTGTGTTACACCCATTCTGATTATATTGTACTAAAGATACCTAAAAACGTTCACCAGAATCCACACCTTATGTTTAGTGGTATAACGTGTATGAAAAATTGATTTTTGATATATACTTAAATGACGTTTTAAAAAATCTGAGATATGAGCTCTGAACTTAGACTTAAAAAATTAAGAGGTTCTGGAGGCTATGTAATGGCAACTATTAGTGACGAACAACAAATGAAAGGAAATCTTGGAGGGCCAGATTTGTTTTTGGCACCAATTGGGAGATTAAATTCAGAAATTATTACTAAACATTTTTGCAATACATGTGAAAAAGAGGTTGAAGGGGCACCTAAAATTGAATACGAAAACCCAAATGAAGAAGTTGCAGAGAATTTAATTCTTGCAGAAAAAGGACAATACATTTGTGCTACTTGTAATTCAACCATTGCAGAATATAGAGAATTTAAAAAACAAGATGAAATTCAAGAGGTAGGTGTCGCAAAACCTCTAGAAAATGAAACTCAAAATGTACCTGAACCTGTTGTTCAACAACAACTGCAAGCAACACCTAAAATTCAACCCCAAGCATCAACTCAGATTACATCTCAAGTAGCGGCAACAGAACCAACTCCTGTCGGATCAGTTAGTTCGATTGAAGGATTATCAGTATATGATGAGAATGCAAAGAAAATTGGAACCGCAAAACAGGTTGGAATTGATGCCAATCAAACAATGGTATTACTTGTTACAAAAAACGATGGCACTGAGGGAAGTGTTCTATGGAGCAGCATAGGAAAAGTGGGTGATATTATTCTTTTAGGAGCAAAAACTGTACCTCAGGTAAATCAGCCTGGAAAATGTTCCAGTTGTGGATTTGTAAACAATGAAGTTTCAAAATTTTGTGAAGAGTGCGGAACAAAACTACAGTAATTTTTAAGTGAATTTAATCAAGAATAAAAAATGTGTGAATATAATTGAATAAACAATTTATCTCAAAAAATATAATCAAGGATCTTCTCATCGTGGCAATGGGGGTCATCATAATATGGATTGGATTACAAGTGGTCTTTGGAACTGAAAATCCATTTTATGTTGTTGCCAGTGGAAGTATGATTCCAAAGTTACAAGTTTATGATGTGTTGATAGTTCAAGGACATGTTTTGTTTGAAGATGTTCAAATTGGAGACATTATTGTATTTGATAGGCCTTCTGGACATGACAGAGTAATAGTTCATAGAGTTGTATCAATTACAGATGATGATCCCAAAACGATTCGAACCAAGGGGGACAATAATGTAGCCTCTATTCCAGGAACAGATTTTCCAATTACAGATAAAGAATACATCGGGAAGGTAGAATATATAATTCCTCAGATTGGTTATGTAACTCAGGTTTTGAAGCCACCTACCAACTATATTCTCATTGTT
>JAQBBT010000005.1:0-3496 GCA_032125915.1 Nitrososphaerota archaeon | reverse complement strand
AATATCAACTGATTCAGATATTGTGACTGAAGTTGCAGAGAGAATATGTCAAAAAAATAACTTTTTGTTGCTTCCAACAATTAACTATGGAATATCACATGAACATGCTCCATTTTTTAATTTAAGTTTAAAAGAAACGACACTCCAAAAAATGCTTTCAGATTTGTGTTTATCACTTTTTGAAAATAATATTAAAACGATTTTTATTATTAATGGACATCATGGAAATCTTAATGCAATAAAAAATATTGATAAAAAATTAAGAAAAAATTTAAAAAATAAAATCAAAGTGTTTACGTTATCTTATTGGAATTATATGGAAAGAGATTTTGATCATGCTGGATTTATAGAGACATCGCTAATGCTTGTAATATCAAATAAAGTAAAAATGAATTTAGCTAAAAAAGGCCTCATAACTGATGGTATGAGTAAGCAAGAGATTAGCAAGTTGGGGAAGATGGCCTCAAAATCATTTCCCAAAGTAACAAAAAATGGAATATGGGGAGATCCAAGAAAAGCTACAAAAAAAGAGGGACAAAAAATATTTTATGAAATTATAGATAATTTAGGAAAAAAGTGTCAAACTTGCCTTACTGGGCATGATTCAAAGTTTAACCATTGAAATTTTAATATAATCCCTCAATACCAAAGTCAATAAGTGAAATAGATGTCCGTTGATATGGCAGTAAAAGTATTGGATGAGAGTATCAATCAAATAGTATTGATAAAACTCAAAGGTGGTAAAACCCTTAGAGGGAGTTTACTTGGTTTTGACCAACACATGAATCTGCTACTCGATTCTTCGGAGGAAATTCCTATCGAGGGCGATACTAAGAGTCTCGGAACCATCGTTGTAAGAGGAGACAATGTAGTAATGATTTCTCCCCCACCAGCAAATTAGGTGACTTGCGATGGTAAAAGGCACAACTTCTATGGGAGGTTTTACAAAGAAAAAAGTCCACATTAGGTGTAGAAGATGTGGTAAAAACTCTTTACACAAACGTCATCATGAATGTGCAAGTTGTGGTTTTCCAGACGCTAAACGCAGAAAGTATTCCTGGATTAAATGGTACACATAGATGCAAGAAATTGTTATTATTCTTAGTTCATTAGCAGGTGTTGCAACAGCAGCGGCAATAAGAAGAACGCCAAGAAACAAATCACATCTTTTGAGTATTGGTGCTAGCTCTCACATCAAAAGTCAAATTAATTCACTAAAAATTGAAAAAGACATACTTATCAAAACAATTTCTAGACTTTACCAAACTGATTCAGATCTTCCAAAGATTCAGCGAGATAAATTATTGCTAAAGTATCAACATCAATTAGGAATTATCTTAGCAAGATTAGAAAAACTTGAAGATGCAAGTAAGCATCCAGATTTAGGTCCAGTTGGGGATGGTCTGATAACGTTGATGGATCAAAAACTATCTAAATTGGATGATAGATTGTATGAGTTATCATCAAAAATTACAACTGCAAATATCTCAATTCCTGAAATTAAAAAAGAGAAACCAACTGAATTTACCAGACCAGAACCAAAACAAGAACCACAGATGAAGATTAAACCAAAGGAAAGTATTTTTAGTTTTAAGAAACAAAATACTACAAATTCTGAACCAATAGTTATTCCACCAACAAAGTCATGGCAATCTTTTGAATTAACTACATTAACTAAATTCTCAAAAAAAGAACCAAAATTCCCATTATTTGAAAAACAAATTCAGGCAAAAGAAGAAATTGTAAATGAGGTAATTCAACCAAGACCAAAAATTCAAGAGAAAGTTGAAATTCTACAAACAGTTCCTACTCCAAAACCTATTGTAAAATTTGAAACAAAGCCGGATCTTACAAAAGAAGTTGAGAAAATTACCCAATTCAAGGCTCTTCCAGATCTTCAGAAAGAAAAATCAACACTAAATGTAAACATTGAAGATGACTTTGATGATGATGACACTGATGATTTAGATAAAATTAAAGGAGAAATCATGAGTGTTCTCTCCAAGCTTGACCAAGCAGAGGTAGAATAATTGTCCTACGATAGTGCCATATTGGCATTATCAAATGATGCCTTAAAATTTGTAAAAGATAATTATGTCATAGGTCTTGGAAGTGGACGAGCAGCAACTGCACTAGTAAAGTCTCTTGCATCATTAATTAAAGAAAAAAAATATAATATTATAGGTGTTCCAACATCACTTCAAATAAAATTAATTGCAGAAGAAAGAGGAATTCCAATGGTAGAATCTGATCAAGTTAATCATATTGATGTAGTATTTGATGGTGCAGATCAAATTGACTCTCAAAAATTTGTAATTAAAGGAGGAGGGGGAGCTTTACTTCGGGAAAATATTTTGTTTAGCTTGGCAAAAAAAATCATAATAATGGCCGATAAAACAAAATTTGTCAAAAACTTCACTAGAACTGTTCCAGTTGAAGTTCATCCTCTTGCAAGAAATCCAGTTACAAATACTATTCAAAAATTAGGAGGAAAAACCACATTGCGTTCACTTGACAGAGGATATCCATTTTTTACAGAAAATGGAAATATTATACTTGATTGTGATTTTGGAATAATTAAAAATCCTAAAGCCTTAACACAAAAAATTAAACAAATACCAGGAGTGATGGAATCAGGTATATTCCTTAGAAAACCAGATGTAATCTATAAGGCAAAAAATGGTGGAAAATTTGAAATTATCTAATTGGAAAATTTGTTTTCGTGTCTAATAGAATTCATAAATTCTTGATTTTCTAGCATCATGTCTATCATTTGCTGCCTTAATTCCAGATCATCCATCATTGATCCAAGTATAGGTTCCATCATTTGATCTGTCATTAGACCCATATGATGTGCATTTTCAAGCATAAAATTATGCATTTGAGTCCTCATCTTTTCATTTACCCAAATATGGTGCATTATATCCTCCATAATTTTTGGTCGATGAAAGCCTTGATGAGCCTGTAAATTGAGTTGTTCAATTTCTGGACACCAAGAGCATTCATCATTTCTGTGCATTTCAGATCTCATTTCTTGGCCTATGTTAGAGCCCAACATAGGTCTATGAACAGAGACCATCCATCCAGGATGTTCTTGAAATGAAATCATCATCTGTGGATGGTTTTGCATATGTTCAATCATTTGTTTTCTTAGTTCTGGATTTGCAGTCATTGGTCCCATAATGTTTGCCATAAATTCTGGATTTTCTTTAAGTTGGAAAATCATATCAGACATTGTATATTGCATTATTTTTAGGTCGTTCATTATCATGGTATGCCAATGATACATTAGTTGTGGTTCAATAATCATTTCACCCATAAGATGTGTCATCATCTGTGGATGGTTCATCAATTGTGATGAATTAAAATTTCCATAGCCTCTATCTACTAATTTTAGATACGTTGACGGTAAAACACATGCAGGAGCACCATTAGTTTTTGGTAATAGAATCAAACCTTCTTTACATGTTAAGATATCAGGATCAGGTAATTGTTT
>JAQBBT010000004.1:0-9227 GCA_032125915.1 Nitrososphaerota archaeon | reverse complement strand
GGGGTACTGTAGTTCCTTGAATGTTTGTTCCCCTCTGAACTGCCGAAGATGTCATCTTTAACCCATGTAGGTGAAATGAATGTATTACATCTCCAAGATTTATGACATGAAATTCAACAGTTTCTCCAACTTTTGCCTTGAATACTGGCATTGTATAGTTAAATTGTGCTGCAACACCTTCCATTCCCTGCTCTTCAAATATTTCAGATAATGCTTGCTCACCACCTGGCATTCCCATTCCATTCATGATGAAATATGGAGTTGGGCCGGGAGCTGTTCTTTCAACGTCAAAACCAATCTCGCTCATCACAATGACAATATCGCTATCTACATAGCTTCGTGGTGGGTCTCTCTCAACAATAATTGCACCATACAATCCTTGTAGAATATGGTCCTTGATTCCATGTCCTTTAGATGATGCGTGATCATGGAAGAAAGTAGTTCCTGCCGTATCCACATTGTACTCATACGTCCACTCTCCACCTGGAGGAATCATTGAACCTGCACCTATCCCTGTAAGTGTATTGACTGGTGAGCCATCATGTTTCATGTCATAGTCTGTAAAGTGTGCATGAAAGCTATGAGTAAGATTGTGATTATTAATGACCTTGACACGTAACAGTTCTCCCTGATTTACTTTGAGGGTTGGAGATGGAACTGTTCCGTTGAATGTCCATGCATGCCATATTGCATTGTCTGATACTTGAATGTCAGTTGCCTCAATTACAAGAGTATATTCACGAACTTTTTGCTCCTCTGCCTCAGCTATTTGGGTGTGAATTTCCTCAGATACTTGCTGTGTTTGAGAATTTTGGTCTGGTAAAAATTGATTATCATTTATCATCACTACTGTTAATATTGCAATTACAATTGGAATGGCTACTAGTCCGTATTTTAGTTCCATGTTTTTTGTCAAAAAATTGTTCAATTAAACTTGGGCTCTTTTCTTAATGTTAGTAATGAGGGATTGATTATTATTGTATCAAAGTAGAAAGGACAACACCATAAATTTTGAGAAATTTCATGGCAACATGTCCCCTTCACATTGCTGTGTGAATGAAGTATTTTGGGAAAAGATGCAAAAAAAGCTTATTCTCAAATAATAAAATGAACAACCATTTTATTTACAGATAATATCTGGGTAATTTATGAGTCAGCAACCAGACGAGAACAACGTTTTTGATCAAAAATGCAAGTCCTTTCTAGATGAAAATGGAGTTAGATTCGTAGGTGTCATCAATAGCATGGGGAGACAGATATCTGGTGGTTATAGAGATACAATTACTCCACTAGTTGATGAAGAAGAACACAAAATAAGCCTGGAGCATACCTTGGAAATCTCTCTTACAAAAGATCTAGATGAATCATTAGGTTCAATTGATAGCATAATTACTAGGAGAAAAAAAGTTACAATGATTACCATTCCAATGGGGAAATTCTCTCTTTTAGTGTCTGCTGAAAGAGATTCTAATGCTGAAGAAATTGTTGATAAAGCTTCAAAACTATTTGATATATCCTAGATATCCTAGTCAAAATAACATTCTCGAAAATCTATGATTATAATTACTGACTTTTGATAGGTTTAGTTGATTTTGATCAATGGCAATGCACTGCAATACATTTGGAACTAATTTGGGAATGAATATAATAATGATTCCTGTCTACACCAAGTATGAGTAAAACTGAGACCTTGTCAGAAACTAAACCAGAAGAAAAAATTTCCGTTTGTGACATAATGAAAACAAACACCTCTAAGGTTATTCAAAAATTTGAATCACAGATTCCCTCCAAATTTCAACAATACTCTGATCTTTATACAAAGTTTTTGCACACGCTTGATGATGTATATGGCACTTGTTACATTTCAGAAAAAGAATTCTTTGACAAACTAAACATTGATCAAGGAGTTCTAAAATCAATTCAAGAATATTCAAAATCCTTTACTGATACATATTTGAATCAAATCGATTTATATGCAAAGTACCGACAAGAATTTATTCAAACGCAAATCTCTTCTCTCAAAATATATGATGATTTTATGCATACTATGATGGAGTCATATGCAAAAACTCTATCTCAATTCAATAAATCAGCAAACTCATCTAACAAAATAGAATAATTCAGGTTTTGTACAAACCAAATATCATACAAAATATCTTGATGAAGTTTATGGTTGTATGCCTGTTTTAGCTGAATAATATTCTACCAATCCTGACATCTCGTATTCTAAGGCTTGCTGGTACTGAGAATCTGATCTAATCTTGAAAGATTCGTCTCCTGTTTTCATCCATTCTATGTATTGAATGTCGCTGTCTAATTGTGTCTGAGATGATAATCTTAACAAATTTACTGCGGATTGAAAAGATTCTGGGGGTACAAGTTTATCGTATTGGGAAATAATTTCTTCGAATTTTCCAACATGTTTTTCATAGTGTTGGAATAATCCCTCTTTAGATATTTCGCCTTCCTCCCACTGCGTTTTTTTGGAATAAAACAGAGTTTGTAAATCTTTTACTTCTGTTTGAATTTGTTCTAATTCATTTCCAAACTGGAATCCTTTTTGTCTTGTTTGCTCTGCAGAATAATTGTAACTTACAATCCCTGCAATTATTGCTACAATGACTACTACAATAATGATATTTTGTTTCTTTTTCTTTTTCAAAACTAATCTGTATAATTTCCATTCTCGTCTAGCTTTAGTTCTATAGTCAGTAAAGTTCCGCTGATAAATGAATCATTTCTAATAGTTCTCACCTTTGCCACATCAAGATGATAAGGCCAAATTTCTACTACTATTGCCCCTACTTTGATATCTTCTGGAGCATCTGTTAACACGATATCTTCTTTTTTTATTCCGTATAGTTCTAAAGTGTGAAGGGAATGCTCAACTAATGGTTCTGGGTTATTGTGGTTAATTGCCCAAACAGTTCCTTCATAATCTATTTTTTCCATTTTGAATAAGACAAAAATTTACTCCTATAACAATTTTCCCTTGGTGGTTTTGGTTGATAATTTTGTACTGACTATAAGATGATGATGTTTAAAATTATTTTTTAGGAGTGTATGTGGTTGCATTATCATTTGGCATAATCTACAAAAGAAAAATACCAAATATCTGTACAAGAATTGCCACTATTGCAAATATTACAATTTTTACTCCCAATTTCATGTAGTGAAACTACTAATCATATTGTATAAGCGTTTTAGCATTATGACTTGCACTGCAAATTAGTTGATGTTATAATTATTCTGGATTTATGACATTTAGTGTCATTGTGCTAACAACTCGTGATAGCTTACGTATTGATGAAACTGCTTTTTCAAATTCATCTTGATTCTCTGTGTGGACTTCGGCTATTACATCATATGCTCCAAAAGTAAGGTGTGCGTTTGTGACATCCGACATTTGTTTTAATTCATCTACAATGTATTCTTCTGCTCCTAAATCGCAATTTAATAAAATGAAGCCTATGTGCATTACTTTATCTTAATTTCATTAGGGTTTACAGGTCTTTAAGCTTTACATTACCATTTACTACGTCCGCCGTATCGGTTTTGACCTCCACCGCCCTCGTATCTTTTTTTGTCTCTTCCTCTATCATCTGATCCTCCTCTGCTTGAACCTCCTCCACCTGGTCTTCCATATCCTCCAGAACGAGAACCTCGAGAATAACTTGACCCACCTGATCCTCCATATCGTCTAGATGAAACTTGTCTTTTTAGAGGGTCTGGAATTTTAATCTCTATTCCCATTTCTTTGTTCAAATCTTTCAAATCTGTTTTAATTTGGCGTTTAATTAAATTCCAATCTCCTACAGAAGAATACGATACAAATGTTATTGCCCTTCCCTTCAACCCTGCTCGTGCGGTTCTACCTATTCTGTGAAAATAAACCATGTCTTGATTTGGTACATCATAATTAATCACAAGCTCTACTCTTGGAACATCTATTCCCCTTGAGGCAACATCTGTTGCAACAAGAATGTCTGCTTTACCTGATCTGAATTTTCCCATTGCTTGCTCTCGTCGATGTTGAGACATGTCACCTTCTATGGCAACTGCATTATATTTTTCCTGATGTAGATACTTTGCTACATCTCTAGTTCTATATTTTGTTGAGCAAAATACTATAACTTGACCCTTTATTGGTTTTATAAAATCAATTAGATAATTAAATTTATCTCTGTCCTTAATTACAAGATATGCCTGCTCTATTCCTTCACCACTAAGATCATCTGCATCCAACAGGAATTGTTTGGGATTTTTTAGATATTCTTCTGATAGTCTAAGGATCTCAGTTGGCATTGTTGCCGAATACAAAGACATTGTTCTCTCTTCTGGAGTCAAATCAAGGATAAACTGAATATCGTCAATGAATCCCATATCGAGCATCGTATCTGCCTCATCTATCACAACATGTTCCACATTTCCTAGTTCAATTGAACCACGTTTGAGATGATCAATTAGCCTTCCTGGAGTTGCTACAATAATTTCCACTCCTCTATCAAGTGCATCTAGCTGAATTCCCATTCCTTGACCTCCATACACAGTAGCTGTCTTTATTCCAGTATATTTTGCAAATTTTTTGATCTCACCAGATATTTGTATTGCAAGCTCCCTTGTTGGAGCAATTACCATTCCTTGAATTCCTTTTTTTGGGATGATTTGCTGTAACATTGCTAATGCAAATGCTGCAGTTTTTCCAGAGCCTGTATGTGCCTGTCCAATAACGTCACGGTTAGAAAGTAAAACAGGAATGCATGCTTCTTGTATTGGGAATACTTCTTCAAAACCCATCTCAGCTACTGCCTTTAAAATTTCATCATTAAGTTCTAGTTCTTTAAATTTTGTCATTTTTTTCTTCTCTTAAGCAATGACGAAAAAGCTCATTACCTAGCCGTCATTATTCCGATATTTGCCAAAACCGATTTAGGTCTAATAAACGCTTGTTATTATTTATGTATCTAGTTGTGCGTCTATTACTTTTTGGAACGACTCAAATGGTTGAGCACCATTTATTTTTACAAAACCAATTTCATCATTTCCAATAAAGAAACCTGGAGTTCCAGTAATATCATAATCTCGTCCATCACTTAGGTCTCCTTGGACTTCTTCTAGATATTTTCCAGAACCAAGACATGAATCAAATTGTTGTTGCTCCAAACCGACATCAGTTGCATATTGACTAAATGTAGAAATTACTGCATTGCTGTCTAGCCTACTCCATCCATTTTGTTTCTCAAACAGTGTATCGTGATATTCCCAGTATTTTCCTTGTTCGTTAGCACATTCAGCAGCAACAGCTGCTGGCAGTGCATTGGGGTGGATACTTTGAATGGGGAAATCTCTGTAGACTAAATTTACCTTGCCTGCATCTATGTATTCTTCAAGAAGCGAGGGGAGTGTTTCAACATGGAATCTGGCACAAAATGGACATTGAAAATCAGAAAATTCTATAATTGTAATTGGAGCGTTTGGATCTCCTCTAATAGGATCATTATCTTGTGAAATTCTTACTGGTTGAGGGGGTAGCGATGGTGCTTGCTGCACACTTTGAATTTTTGATTCTAATTTTGAAATTGCCTCATCTAATTCTGATTGGGTGACTATATCTGAATCAAAGTTTGAAAAGTAAGATCCTGCAAAAAATGCAGCGACAGCTACGACTGCAACTAATGCAATGATCATTCCTGTGGATGTGGATTTTTTATTTTGTTTATCAAAAGTTGGTATTTCTTGAATGTTGGAACTATCCTCGGTTTCAATCTTTTCTTTAGTAAAACTATTCTCATCTGTTTCTTCAGTAAAATCATTGTCAACTGATCGACTATCCTCAGAACTCATCTTTCTTTGATGATTTTTAGTGCATACTTATTTCTATTGCCAATTTAATTTTGATTCAAAAATTCATGGCGATACTTACTCGCTAAAGTTAATTCTTTTAAGAATTTTAAACTAAAAACCGTTTTTGTCATTTGGATTTGTTACAATTTGCGAACCTGAGCCTGTAATGCCTTTATTTCAACGCTAACATTTTACTAAAATTTTGACTGCCTGGTCTTATCTCGCGTGTTCATTTTGAACAAAATGTTATTCATTTAATATTCATATCTTAGGATGTATACTCTGAAAAATAGATTCAATAAAACCAAAAGAATGATTGCAAGACGAGAATTTTCTCCATCTTTTGTAATAGTACTGTTAGTAGCAGTAGCTGCTCTTGGAGGTGGAGTTAACTTTGTTTTATCTCAAGGCTACTTGAATACTGTTCAGGCAAGTAATTTATCTGGAATAGAAACAATATTGTTTTTAGGATATGATGCAACTGATAATGATACTATAATTTATCATGATGGTGTCCTCTCAAACCCGCAAGCTTATTGGCATGGAAATAAATCTCCTGATGGAATTAAACGTGGGGAAAGAATTGGCGTTTATGTTCAAAATAGCAGTGTAGAAAAAATTACATTTAAAGAAGTTAGATTAGGTGACACTCTCTTTTCCTTTCAAGACATGAGGCCAAATTACAAAATGACTCCATATTCTATGGATAGCCCGTTAGATGCCAAAGAATACACAATTGTTTCCAATGGTAATCAAAATGGCCCTGCCAATACAATTAAAGGAAACACTCCAGAACTTGGAGCAGGACAGAAGGCTACAATAATTTTAGAACTTGATCAAAGCATCAAAATAGATAGGGATATGCACTTTGAGATTACGACAAAAAAGGGAGGGGTGTTTGTTTACACAATTATTTCTGGCCAACAACAAGGCTAAGTTTGCAAATGGAAAATTAATTAAACAAATAATACATGATTCAAAAAATAGAAAATAAAGCCAATGATGGGATTGTGTCAATTAGTATTAACCCCAAAGACTTCTCAGAAAAGTTATACATGAAAAGATGCCTTGTATCGTCTAGAGTATCAATTCCAATGTGAATCGTACAAGTGTTAACGAGTTTATCGACAAAGAGTAAAAAAAAAGTTTGAGGTTATTTTAGCTTTAATCTAGTAGCTTTACGAATGATTGCGGAATGATCTGCTCTAGTGCTAGTCGTCAGATAGAGAAGATGTCCTTTTTCTAAGGGTATCACTATACGTTTGATTTTGCCATATTCAGCAAGAGCGTACTTTCCTTTTCCAATCTTTCGTGAGAGTTGATTTCGTGCTTTCCAAATATTTGCAGAGGATTTTAGTGATTTAAGACTCTCTTGTGCGGTTAAAAGGTTCTTTACACCTTTTCTATGGCTACTAGATTTTATTCTTCCATTCAAGTCAGTGATTGTCGCATAACGAATTGAAGGGCTAATTTTCATAGCTTTTTCTTGAAGACTTTGATAGTCCATCAAAAGATTAAGTTGCCTTCTAGGAGTTAAAGTTTTAAAATAAAAAAATTAATTTCAAATCAGTAATTTATTTCCCATTCTTCCCAAAAAATAATTTCAAATTAATCGATTTTGAAAAAACAAAAATTGATACCACTCACAGTCTTTCATTACCAAAAAAATAATTACAATTTTTGAATAAAAGTGAATGATTTGTTAAGAAAATTGATCATCAAAGATTAAAATTCGTTTTTTTTGATGTTATGACATGAGACCGGGGAAATGAAACCCCAACAGTTCGAAGTCTTCTGTATGAGGAGTAATCATTGTCTTCCTGGACTCTTTTTTATTACCAGACACTTAAAAATAAATGATTTTTCAAATCTTAATCCTTCCCAAAAAATAATTTCAAAGTTATGAAAATATGAAATATACCTGATGGGAACCGTGATAGTCTAGTTCACTTTTACGGTCCAAAATGGGCAGTTTCAAGAGGATAAAACACAAGTATCTACTTTAATGCGGAGATATCTTTTTCACCAGTTCTTATTTTTACAAGATTATCGATTTTGTATGTAAATATCACTCCATCTCCTTTTTCGCCTGTTCTTGCACTTTTTTGTATGATGCTGATTATTTTTTCCTCATCTTTGTCAGTGCATAATATTTCGATTTTTACTTTGGGAATTAAGTCACTCGTCTTACTTTTCAACCCCTCATGAGATTTGTGAATTCCTGTGATCTGGACTTGATATACCGAAAAAGTTGGAATTCCATCTATTTGTAAATCCTTTTGAATTTCATGTAAAACTGAACTGCGGATTATGGCCTCAATTTTTTTCATATCTCATGTTATTTGTAAGGTGATAAAACTTTTGTTTAATTTCATATGGTGCTATCTTCTTTTTTTTATAATAACTGGGTCTAAAAAATTGAGTAAAACCACCATCTTCTTATCTGCACCTTTGATGGCTTTTGGGTCACCTTTCCCAAAAAATAATTTCAAAATAACCAAGAGATCATTAATGATAACAAAATGAATATTTTATGTATCAAATAAAATGTAAAAGAAAGGGAGTAGATGTAATTCTGTTTAGACTGACAAATAATCAGCGTATTACTGATTTTCAATGAAAATCTACAATATCCTTATGTTCACACTTTTTATTTTTTAGAGTCTTTCTTTGATATTTTTTTATAAGTTCAATATTTCTTTCTGATAATTCCTTCTCAATTGCCTTTAGTGTATGATCAAGACCTTTCTCAAAATCATGAATTACAAAGTCTTTTTTGTTCTGCTGAATCTGTCTTGTGCTCATCATATAATGTGGGGGCGGTGAGGGTTTTAAACACAAAAAGTGAAGCCAATGGCGGGATCTGAACCCACGACCTTTCGATTACAAGTCGAATGCTCTAGCCAGACTGAGCTACATTGGCACGAAATAAAATAAAAGAATTGAAGGTTTAAAATGTTACCAGAGTCCGATTTTAGGACATATTTGATTTTATTATCTTTTAAATTTCCTCTTTAATCTGACAGTCAATTTATAATGTTGCCTAATATTGAAAAATTTGTTAATGAAATACATCAGTCCATTACGACTAAAGGTTCTAATGATTATGTTTTTTGGGACAGGAATTCTTGGAATTGTAATTGGATTGACTGTCGCACCTAGTTTATCTTCAGATTCCTCAATAATGATTACCTTCATGGGGGTAATCAATTTATCATTAGGGGCATTTTTTGGATGGGTTTTTCTTACCCAGCAACCAGGTGAACAAGACCCAAGAAAAAGAAAACATAAAAAATAACATTTCATTAGAAATTACTGATATCCCCGGTTACCACATCGAGGACCAGCGGCCCGGCGTGAAGAAGTGCGGCCATCAGGGAGGC
>JAQBBT010000003.1:0-6246 GCA_032125915.1 Nitrososphaerota archaeon | reverse complement strand
AATGCCTCTTGTGTTTCCAAACTCAAATTGGATAAATTCTGCAAAGGCGCCACCAACCATCTTGAATGGCGGCTCACATTTTGGAGTTGTTACAGATGACTGGAAGGAATCACTTGAATGGATAAAAACAAACACTCCAGAAGATTCAGTAGTTGCTGCTTGGTGGGATTATGGATATTGGATAACTACAATGTCAGACAGGGCTACTATGGCAGACAATTTTACTGGCAATCATACACGGATTGAAATAATTGCTCAAACTTTACTCGATCCCCCAGATGTAGCATGGAATACTCTACAAGAGATGGAGGCTGATTATGTAGTGGTTTTTGTGACAGGTCAAAGGATTGATGCAGGACAAGATGAACCAGTGTATGTTCTTAATGGTGGTGGTGATGAATCCAAAAAACAGTGGTTTATGCGTATTGCAGGTGAACCTATTCAAAAATATGTACAACAAGATGGTATGAGCGGAACTGATTATTTTTGGAATGATACATTATTGGGCACACTATTCCCATTCTCTACTTTGTCATATGTAGATACGAGGAATACTGATTTACAATCTCAAACATACAAACCTGGACTCACGCCAGTATATGGTAAGGACATTAAATATCCAGAAAATGGGGAAGGCCCATTCAGGTTCGTTCATGGATCTCCATCCTTTGTGAATGAAGATCGAGTTTTAATTGGTGTATTTGTTTATGAAGTAAATGATGATTATGTTCCATAATAAAACAGAATTATTTTCACATCTATCTCGCAGTTTATCTAAATCAATTTATACAAAGATTTACTTTCATAATTGATGTTTACTGGTATAGTTGAAGGTATTGGAAAAGTAAAGAAAATTTCGAAGGCTACCAAAAATAGAAGTGCAATACAAATGATTGTAGATTTGGGAAAATATGGAAAAGGTTTGAAGACTGGACAAAGTGTGGCATTGAATGGAGTTTGTTTGACTGTTACAAAATTATCAAAGACTGAATGTACTTTTGAAATGATTGAGGAAACTACAAAAAAAACTGATTTGGGTAACCTAAAGGTAGGAGGAATTGTAAATATTGAGAGAAGTTTAAAAGCTGGAGATCGACTAGAAGGACATTTCGTTTTGGGTCATGTTGATGGAGTTGGTATAATAAAAAAAATACAAAAAAAACCTAAAGAAGTTCAAGTTTGGTTTGTAGTTCCAAAAATTCTATCAAAGTATATTGTAAAAAAAGGTTCGATTGCAATGGATGGAATTAGTTTAACTGTAGTTGATGTTAAAAATAATTTAGCTTCTATTTGTTTAATTCCTCATACAATAGAAGTCACCAACTTTAAAACAAAAAATATTGGAGATAAAGTTAATATTGAAACTGACATTCTTGGAAAATATATTTTGAAATAATATAATTAATCTACCATTTTTATGGTAATTACCAATTTTTTAGTAAACTTTATAATCAGATCTAGACCCATTTTTACTGCATGTCACTTGAATCAGGTCTTCAATCCTTAAAACGAGGCGAATTTGTTCTTTTATTTGATTCGGCAGGAAGGGAAAATGAGATTGATATGGTGGTAGCTGCAGAATATGTCACCCCTGAACACGTGGCAAGAATGCGTCAGTACGCTGGTGGTCTATTATGTATTGCAATTGATAGTGACTTTGGAAATTCATTGGGTCTACGTTACATGCACGACATTTTAGCAGAATCATTAACAGATAAAGAAATGATAATGGGTCTTGCTCCATATGGAGATCGACCAACATTTTCAATTTCAATAAATCACTATCAAACTTATACTGGAATCACTGACAAAGATCGTTCATTAACCATTCGAGAAATGGCCAAAATTTTTGATGTTGATAACAAAAAGAAAAAATTTGTATCTTCTTTTAAAACTCCAGGCCATGTACCATTATTACTTGCATCCAAGGGATTATTGCAAAACAGACAAGGGCACACTGAAATGTCAGTTTATTTGACCAAACTTGCAGGTTTAACACCAGTAACTGCAATATGTGAAATGATGGATGCTGAAACTTATACTGCCTTATCAGTAGAAAAGGCAGAAAAATATGCTAGACAAAATGCCATTCCATTAATTGATGGAAAAGAGCTATTAGAATACTCAAAGGTGCATTAATTATGAAAATTGCTGTAGTAGTTTCGGAATTTAATCAAGAAGTGACATCTAGAATGCTTTCTGTGGCCCAAGAGAAAGCAAAAACATTGAAATTAGAAATTATCTATACTTGTCAAGTTCCAGGAGCATACGATATGCCTATTATTGTTGATGCCTTATTACAGAAAAAAAATGTGGATGGGGTGGTCACATTAGGTGCTATTGTTAAAGGACAAACAAAACATGATGAGGTAATTGCTCACTCTGCTGCAAATGCATTAACCGAATTGTCCTTGAAATATAAAAAACCTGTTTCACTGGGAATTACTGGTCCTGGCATGCAAGATAGGCATGCTTATGCACGAATTAGACCTGTAGCTGAACGTGCAGTAGAAGCGATTGTCAAAATCATAAATGAACTTGATAGGATTAAGGAATGATTCAACTAAGTATTTTGAAAATAAACGGTTATGGTCCTTGGACCTTAACTTTAGGAAGTGACAGAGAACATGAGCTTCAGATACTTCAAGCATCTCTTTACATGGAGCTACAAAGACAATTTTCAGAAAAAAATTGCCTTGTTTTCTTAAATAGGGCCGATGAATTTTTTGTGGTATCAAATGGTCTAGATCTAGATGATCATATTGAAATTCAAAAATACCTTGAAAAAAAATTTGAAATAAAACTTTTGATTTCAATTGGCTACGCAGACTCTCCTTTTGAAGCTAACCAAAAAGCCTACGAAGGAAAGAAAAATAAAGTGTATTTAAATAATAAACATAATGTTTTTGGCTTTGTAAATAACTCATCAGAAAAAGAAGTTACAATTATGCATTTTGATATTGATGATCTTTCTTCTAGAAGAAAAACCCTCTCCCCCTTTGAAATCTCCTCAATTATTTTCAATCTATATGTAAAAATGTCAAAACTATTTGTTGAAAAAAATTCTCTTACTTTTTTTATGGGAGGGGATAATTTTATGGTTGTTGCAAGTATAGATGGAAAAAAATATGCAAAAGATTTCATCGAATTGATCAAAAAGGAAGATGGAATTCTTTTGAACTGTGGTATTGGTACTGGTAAAACTTCAAGGGAGGCTGTAAATCTGGCTACTAAATCTCTAGATGCTATTCGAGAGATTCGAGATTCAGGAAAAGAAAAACCTGAAGTTTATGAATTAAAATGTTAATTAAAAATGTAAGCACCCTACTTGGAAAAGAATTAGATTTTATTTCAAATACTAATGTAAAAATTCAAGATGGCAAATTTAAAAGAATTCAACCTAACATAGGCTCAAGCGCCAAAGAAGAGTCATTTGATTGTGAGGGATTATTATTAATTCCAGGATTTGTTAATTGTCATACTCACGTTGGTGATTCTATTGCAAAAGATATCACCCTGAATAGCTCTGTAAATAGCCGTATTCATCCAGTTTCAGGGATAAAGTCAAAAATCCTAAAGGAAACAGATCCCAAATACCTAAAAAATTTCATGAAAAACTCGTGCAAATCAATGCTAAATAAAGGCATCACAACATTTGTGGATTTTAGGGAGGGTGGTTTAGAAGGAATCTTGATGTTAAAAGAAGTATTAACTGAAGTGCCTATCCGTTCAATAATATTAGGAAGATTAGAATTTTATCAAAATAATATTGAAATAAAAAAAAACACACCATTTCCAAACAACAAAATTGAAGAATTAGCAAAATTACTCAAAAAATGTGATGGACTTGGAATTAGTGGGGCAAATGAAAATAGTCAATCAGTTTTGAATTATTATTCAAAGACATCTAAAATAAGAGCCATTCATTCCTCTGAAACAAAACAAAGTGTTTCTACATCAAAAAAAATTACTGGTAAATCCGAAACATTACGAGCATTGAATCTTAAACCTCATTTTATGGTTCATATGACCTATGCCTCAAAGGGAGATCTTTTTGTCACTGCCAAAAAAACCAGAGGTATTGTAATTTGTCCACGAGCTAATGCTTCACTCGCAGAAGGAATTCCAGATATTGATCTAATGAAAAAAACTGGATGCACAATTGCATTGGGAACGGATAATGTCATGATAAACTCTCCAGATATGTTTAGAGAAATGGATTATTTGTGGAAAGTTTCAATGGGAATTCGTAAAACAAGAATAAATCCAAGAGAAATCCTAAAAATGGCAACAGTAAATGGTGGAAAAATTTTGAAAAAAGAAATAGGAGTAAT
Source organism: Nitrososphaerota archaeon (assembly GCA_032125915.1). Lineage (GTDB taxonomy): Archaea > Thermoproteota > Nitrososphaeria > Nitrososphaerales > Nitrosopumilaceae > Nitrosomaritimum. The sequence continues at coordinate 1,912 of JAQBBT010000003.1, read as the reverse complement.
TGAGACTGGAAAATATGCAGATGGAGTATTTATTGAAAAACATTCTCTTGATTTAGAACCAATGCATAATGTTCATGCATCAATTGTTCACAGAGCTTCAGAATCTAATATCAGAGCAGTAATGATTGGAGGTAAAATAGTTCATGGAAAAATTTAATCCAAAAATAATTTTAAGTGCAGCAATATCAATAGATGGAAAAATAGCAACTGTCTCAGGAGATTCTAAACTTTCTTCTAAAAAGGATCTTACCCGACTTCACAAATTACGTGCCCAAGTAGATGCAATACTAGTTGGAAAAAATACGGTTAACAAAGACAATCCCCTACTTACTGTACGATACTCTAAAGGGAAAAACCCTATTAGAATAATTCTAGATTCTCGTGGAACAATTTCAAGTAAATCAAAAATATTGCAGACAAGTAATAAGGTAAAGACTATCATTGTTGTTTCTAAAAAAATTACAAAAAGAAATTTACAAAAATTAAAAAAATTTCCTATAGAAATATTGACGATTGGTGAAAATCAAGTAAATGTTAAATTATTAATAAAAATTCTTGGAAAAAAGAAAATTAAAACAATACTTCTCGAAGGAGGTGGTACAATAAACTGGGAATTTATTAAAAATAATTTAGTGAATGAATTTTTCATAACAGTTACGCCATTTATTCTAGGAGGAAAAGATGCAATCAATTTGGTTCAAGGCGAGGGATTTGATAGAATTACAAAATCCCCCAAACTTCGACTAAATGGAATCAAGAGGCTTGAAAACGACCTTGTTTTACATTATTCAAAACTGTAAGTTATTATACTTAATTTGAAGCAAAAGTACGAGAAATTGGCAGCAAAAAAGAAAACCACAACAGCAAAAAAAACTACCCCAAAAAAGAAAAGTACCAGCAGCTCAAGTAAAAAAATAAAATCTACCACTAAAACCAAGAAACCAGCATTTGGTGGATATGCTATTGACTTTACAGGTCGTACAGAAACTGTTGAGCAAGTGTTTGGTAAAAAACCAATTGCACCAAGTGAAATGACTAAAAAAATCTGGAACTTTGTTAAATCAAACAATCTTTCTAACAGGTAGAAACATACAGTTAACAAAAAAATCTGTTAACTTTTTTCTTCTCTTTTAATTATTTTCAAATTAATTTAATAAACTTTAGATAAAGGAATCGATCAAATAATTACATGTCAACTGTATCTTTACGACGAGATCATGAACTGATTGAAAAAGTAATTAAAGCGATGGAAGCTACGATTCAACTCCTTAATGATGGAAAACAAATTCCTGAATCAATACTTTATCCAGTTATTGACTTTTCCAAAAACTTTACAGATGTATGTCATCACAGTAAAGAAGAAAATGCATTATTTCCCGCATTGGAGCAGGCTGGAATGCCACGAAACATGGGACCAATTGCAATGATGTTAATAGATCATGAACGTTCAAGGGAAATTGGAAAACACATGGAAGAATCTGCAAAAGAATACATTGATTCTGGAAATTCTACGAATTTAATTAATGATATGAAGCAATATACAGAACACATAACAGAACATCTTTGGAAAGAAAATAACAAATTGTTTATGATGGCTGAAGCTCGATTACAATATGTTTCAGAAAAAGTTGATAAAGAATTAAACGAAATAGAAGAATCTAAACTTAAAGAAACTGGAAAAACTAGAGAAGATTATGAAAAACTAGTTGAGAATCTTACTGAAGATGTCTCAAAACAAGAAAACTAGGTTAACCTAAATTATTCTACGTAGTGATGGTGAGTAAGATTTTCATAGAATCTAACTGCTTTAATATTTACAAATTCCATCATACCATACCTTGATAATTCTCTTCCAAATCCACTGTGTTTTACCCCTCCAAAAGGAATTCTAGGATCTGATAGTACAACATTA
>JAQBBT010000002.1:0-2729 GCA_032125915.1 Nitrososphaerota archaeon | reverse complement strand
CAATGATATCATGCCAAAGGTTCCAAACATGAGATGGGGAGCTTTAATGAATAAAGCTCCAACTAATGATAAAGTAAAGGAAATGAATAAAATTTTCCCAGACAATGGAAAGTGGCATACTGTCTTTGAAGAAAAAGACAATATCACTATTGACGGAAAACAAGTATGGAAAAAAGATCCAAACAAATGGACTTGAGAATAATTTAGTCTAGATTTTTAAATAGACAATTACCGAATCAAAAATACTCTTGAAAAAATTTCTCATTCTGGTAGTTTTACTTGCTTTTTCGATAATTACTCCAATAACCCTTGATGTTTATGGGCATGGGTTGGGTGGTGAAACATTTCCTCCGGTAGACTTGAATGGTAAGCTAGTGACCTTGGAGGTCTCCTCATCAACTAATAATCCAGAAGAAAATGATGATCAACAGATTTCAATTTCTTTAATTGATTTTAATTCTAAAATTACTTTACGTGATGTAACATTTTTAATTAAATCTGAACGTGGAACTCAATTTTTATTTGAAAAAGAGTTTCAGGCAGATAATGGATTTATAGTTTTTAATTTTGTATCAGAAGATACAGATTTAATTCAAATTGTAGAAGAGGAAGAAGGAAATATTTTTGGCTCATTGTTTGGTCTTGATTCCAGATTGATTCATGTTAAAGGACCTAAACTAAGTGAGGGAGGACTCTACAAATTTGATATTAGTATTCTTACTGCAGATGGTTATTCAAAGAAATTAGATATACCAATAGTATTCAAATCAGGAATTTCAATTGCACAAACAAAAGATCATGAGATTAATGATCCCAATTTTGGCACACAAAATATTCAATCTGTCACATTTTATGACGAATTGAGTAATTTTCAATACAATCCTGATGTACGAGAAATTTCTTTTTCAATGCCCTTTGATTGGAGTTTTGATAACATTAACCAAACATCAGTAGTACATGAAGAATTAATTATTTCTAAAACATTTGGCGACTTGCTAGTCTCTGGATTTTCCATGTACATTAACGATGTAAAAATTTCTGACAATGTTATTACAATTGATGATTTTTTCTCTGAAGGAAGAATTGTTCATTTTATTATCAATCAAAAGGAATTGTGGAATATTTACAATCAAACTGAAAATCAAGATGGGATGGCATTTCTTATCAAACCAAGCTCAGATGAAATCCAATTAAGCTCAATAACTGAGAATGGACAATTCCGAGTGCTAGTATCATCAAATCCTGAAAACTTACAATCAAATTCCAATGCAAAAATAAATTTTAACATCATGGATGTATTCCTCAAAAATCGGCCGATTGCAGTAACATATGATTTTTCAATGACTCAAAATGAAAAAACCATTCATCAACAAAGTGGTACTAGCACAGACTCTAGAGAAGAATTCAACACTATAGAATTCACAATTCCAAAAGATGTTACAGGAATTGTTCAATTAAATTTTGAAAATCTTAATGGTAATGATCTTGCAAGAACATCAATACCAGTAGTTGTTGACAGAATTGGAGTTCAAAATAATGAAATCTCCATTCCTGAATGGATTCGAAACAATGCATCTTGGTGGGCAGAAGGACAAATTGACGATGGAACATTCATTCAAGGAATTGAATATTTAATCAAAAATGAGATTATACTAATTCCAAAAACACAACAGGAAACTTCTAACACTCAAGAGATTCCAGCATGGATTAAAAACAATGCAGCTTGGTGGGCAAAAGGACAAATTGATGATGAAACTTTTGTTCAGGGATTGCAATATTTAATCAAGGAAGGCATACTACAAGTTTCAAACTGAATAATCTTATTATACGATTTTTATTGAGGCTAAACATCTAATGTTTCCATTACGAGATGAAAATCCACATCCGCCAGGATTCAAACCAACTGTAACTTATGCATTAATTATTATCAATGTAGTTGTATTTGTTATTGAAATAGCTTACACTGGACAATTTCTTGATTTTACAAACCAAAATGCATTTGAATTATTTTACAATTGGGGAGCAGTTCCAAATTGTATTACCGGTGCATCTGTATCAACTATTGACTTTGGTGGAGGGCCAGAAATTATTCAATGTCCTACTGAACCATACATTTCTCTTCTGAGTTCTATATTTTTGCATGGTGGTGCTATGCATCTTGGTGGTAACATGTTGTTCTTGTGGATATTTGGCGATAACATTGAGCAAAAGTTTGGAAAAATAAAATATCTTGGAATTTATCTACTATGGGGAATACTTGCAGGTTTATTGCATATATTGGGTGACCCAACTAGCGCAATTCCTGCAGTTGGAGCATCTGGTGCAATCTCTGGAGTGCTAGGTGCGTACTTGGTTATTTTTCCAAAAGCAAAAATTCAGACCTTTATGATGTTGGGATTCTTTTGGAGAATGATGCACGTTCAGGCAAGATGGTTCTTGCCATTTTGGTTGGTCTTTCAAAACTTACTACCATTTTTCATAGGAGGATTTGGTGTTGCTGGTGGTGGGGTGGCATATCTTGCCCATATTGGAGGATTTGCAGTAGGACTTGCAACAGGTTACCTATACAAGAAAACACATAGTTCTGATTTTACTTATGGAACTCGTTATGGATATAGACCAGACTATTAACTCTAAAGAATAAATCAACGAATTATTTCAGACTAGTCATGCCTTTGATAACAGTATCAATGTATCCTGGAAGATCTCAAGAACAAAAAGACGAATAC
>JAQBBT010000001.1:0-13933 GCA_032125915.1 Nitrososphaerota archaeon | reverse complement strand
CCCAGAATCCAGTCAAATAGTATAAATTCTCAGGCTCAAAAGTTACTAAAGTATCACAGTCGATCTTTTGGGCAAATTTAAGAAGATTTTTTCTTCGTTCCTTCACAAAAAATCATCTGTTTTTCTTAATTTATGTATGATGCAAAGTTTGTATATCGAATTAGAGGTTGAAAAATTATGGCAGATGAAAAGAAGAAAGTGGTTGCATTACTTTCTGGGGGATTGGATAGTCAGCTTGCTGTAAGAATGATGCAAGAACAAGGTTTTGAAGTATCAGCTGTTGCAATTAAAACTCCATTTTGTGATTTTGATTGTGGAAGAGGATGTGGTTTTGAAATTAGAGAAAGAGCAGATGATCTTAATGTAAATTTAAAAACAGTTTATCTTGGTGATGAATACATTGAGATGTTAAAACATCCAAAGCATGGAATTGGTGCAGGATTTAATCCGTGTGTTGATTGTAGAACAATGATGTTTGATGCAGCAAAAAAACACATGGAAGAAATTGGTGCAGAATTTATTATTTCAGGAGAAGTTCTAGGACAAAGACCAATGAGCCAACATGCTCCTGCATTAAGAACTATTGAAAAAGAAACAGGACTTGTAGGAAAAATTGTAAGACCCTTATCTGCCGCATTACTTCCTGAAACAGACCCTGAAAGGGATGGGCTAATCAAAAGAGAAAACCTTGGAATGATTAGAGGAAGAACTAGAAGAGCACAATTAGATATGGCAAAAAAATATGGAATTGAAAATCCTCCTAATGCAGGTGGAGGTTGTCTATTAACGGATCCGGCTTTTGGATTACGTGCTAAAGATTTGTTTAGTCATACAGAAACACCAACGATAAATGATGTTGATTTGTTAAAAATTGGAAGGCAGTTTAGATTAGATGAGGAAACAAAACTAGTAGTTGGAAGAAACAAGGATGAAAATGAAATGATAAAAGCAATTGCTTTACCTAATGATATTTTGTTAGAGTCACGTGATCATATGGGACCTGTATCTATTCTACGTGGAAAAAATGCTGATAAATATATTGAATTTGCATCTTCAGTTACACTAAGATATTCAGATGCTCCAAGAGAAGAGAAAAGTTATGTAACTATTAACAAAGATAAGAAAACAGATGAGATAGTCTCAGAGCCTACGACAGAAGAATCCTATATTAAATTTAGAATCTAGGCGTGAGATTTTACCCATATTAGTTAAAACTAAAGAAGAGTTTTTGAGGGAGTAGATCGCATTTTTATCAAGGATGCAAAAACAAGAAAATCCAACTTACTTGAAGGCAATTACTATACGTGATGTTAGTGATGTTCATTCAATCAAAGAAGATATCAAAAAAGGAATGATTTTGATTTTAAGAGTAACTCCATTAGCTCAAAAAGATGTGGAGCAACTTCGTAAAGTGGTAGAGGATTTGTATTCAATTGCAAAAACTGCTGATGCAGACATTGCAAGATTGGGAGAAGAAAGAATTATCGTTGCACCTTCTAGCATTAAAATCTGGAAGCCTGAATACGATCTAAAATAATTTTATTGCTTCTTGAATTTGAGGATAATGGGCAGGTATTCTGTACATTCTTCTTATTTGCATTGCAAGATTTTCAGATTTTTTTCTTTCTCCATGATTAACAAGTACTCTGCGAAGTTTTGGTCTTAATCTTTGAACAAATGACATTAATTGATTATAATCACTGTGTCCACTAAATCCATCTAATTTTTCCACACCACAATTTATGGTTACAACCTCAACTTTACCTTCTTTGCCAAGCATAGAAACTTGTCTTGAGCCATCCAAGACTCTTCTTCCTAGCGTTCCGTTTACTTGGTAAGAGACAAACAATACTTTGTTCTTTTTGTCAGGAGCTATGTTTTTGAAATATTCTAAAACAGGTCCTCCCTCTAACATTCCAGATGTTGCTAAAATAATACATGGGGAATCTTCTCTTAGTGGTTCTTCTCTTGCGTCAGCATGTTCAATATTGGTGAAGTATTCTGAGTCAAATGGATTGTCATCTGTTTCTAAGATTTTTTGTTTTAGTTCTCTTGCAAGATATTCAGGATATGACTCATGGATTGCAGAGGCTTCTGAAATCATTCCTTCTGTAAAAACAGGTGCCTCTACCATCTCTCCAGATTTCATATAATGATCGATTACCATCATAATTTCTTGCGCTCGACCTACAGCAGGAATAGGAATAAGGACTTTGCCTCCATCTGCAAGAGTGTTATTTACTGCATTAATGAAAGAGGATTCTACTTCTTGTCTAGTAGGTTGGATGTCTTCTTTTAGGCCATATGTGCTTTCAATTAACAAAGTTTCAACTCTAGGGAAATTCCAGCTTGCAGCTTCAAACAATATGCTTTTTCCAAATTTTATATCCCCAGAATAAACAAAGTTATGATCTCCGTTTCCAATGTGAAAATGGCATAAAGCAGAGCCAAGAATGTGTCCTGCATTTGCAAGTACTAATTTAATGTCAGGTGAGATATCAGTTACGGTTCCATAAGGAAGAGTTATGGTTTGTTTCATAATTTGCTTAACGTCTCTTTCTGAATAAATTGGATTTCTTCCTTGAGCCGCAGCAACTTTGATGGCATCTAGTTGAATTAGATTCATCATAGGAAGAGTTGGCTCAGTACAATAAATTGGGCCTTTGTAACCATACTTACAGAGTGCAGGTAGGAAGCCAGTATGATCTAAATGTGCATGTCCAATTACCACTGCATCAAGTTCATCTAAAGTAATATTGAGTGAATCTAGTCTAGGATAAGCATCCATTGGAGATTTAGCTCCAGGATTAATTCCACAATCAATTAAGATTTTACTTTCAGGAGTTGATAATAGCATAGAAGATCTACCTACTTGACTAAATCCTCCCAAGGTAAATAGAGAAACTTCTGATCTTTGTGATAATCTAGGTCTGAAAATTTCATCTCCAATTTCCTTTAGTTGTCTATTTCTATCTGCTGAGGATTGTTTGAGAGTTGCGTTGATTGTTTGAATTGTACGAGATGGTATAGTTGTTGCTTTTCTAACACGTAATTTCCAGCCTATTTTTTCAGTTACGTCTGCATGATTGAATTCTTTTGCATTTCTTTGAAGTAACCAAGGTCTTTTTACTTCAATTGAAACTTCGCCAGTAGCAGTATCAAAAATAATTCCTTGAAGTTTAGCATCTTCTGGGACACATTCTGTTATGATTCGTCTAGCTGCAGCTTCTGGTTTTCTTATTGATTCATCAGTTCTAATGACAATACGTTTTTTGATAATATTCACAAGATTTGAAATTGTTTCATTATGCTCTAAAAGGTAACGTGGTGAATTTGTATAAAGAGCAATTCTTGGTCCTTCATATTCTATTTTTGTTAAATTTGCTTCTTTGGGAATACTTTGCAGTATGGTGGCCATTATATTTTGGCTAGTAGGTAATTGTTTTTCTTGTATTTTCTTTTGCATTAAATCACTAAAGTTTGATGAGATCTATTAATTCACTAAATTTCTAAAGTTCGATAACTGCTTTCTTTTGTTCATCTGTTAAAAGACGAAATCCATCTTTATCCATAACGGCAATATTGATTCCATCACCAGTACCAATATTTCTTACAATTGCAGCTTTTACTGCTCTAAAAGCAATTTTCTTTGCTTCTTCTACCGTTAGATCATCACGATATTCTTCTTCAAGTAAACCATAGGCAACAGGAGAACCACTTCCAGTTGTGACGTAGGTTTTTTCTTCCACTGAACCAAACATGTCCACATTAAATAATGCTGGACCATTTGCATCATATCCTCCAATTAGAATATCAGCCATAAAGGGATAACCGCGATTTTGATGGAATATCAGTGAGCAGAGTCTACTAAGAGAATGAATTGAAATTGGTCCATGTTTTTCTACTCTATGAAGATTTGAATGATAACGTAAAATGTCAACAATGTTCTGAGCATCAGCCACACCTCCTGCTAAAGTCAAGCCTGCATGCAGATCAATTTTTTGTATTTTCATTGTGTTGTTGTTTGCTATAAAATAACCAGCGCTAGCCCTCATATCAGCACACAATACGATTCCATCTTTGGCTTTGATACCCACCGTGGTTGTTCCGTGCAGAATTTTTTCTTGGACATTATTTGACAAAAGATACACCTTTAGAGATAGTATACGTGTTATTCACCCTTTTAAATAACCTTCTAATTTCTTCAAATGATAAACAGTGACAAAAAAGGAAGGACACATACAATCACACACCATGGAATTACCAAGGCTAATTGTGATTGGTGAAAATAACATAAATGAATTTGGAGAATTTCTTTTTTCTTTGAACAAGCCTAAAAAAATTTCATTAATTTCTGGAATTCATGTGAAAAAAATTCTTAAGGATGAAATTGAAAAATCATTAAAATTAAAAAAAATCAAATTTGTGTGGCATATGTCAAAAAATAATCAAATTAGTGCATTAAATCAGATTCAAAAAGATGTTAAAAAAGATTGTAGTGATATAGTAGCTGGGATTGGAGGAGGTCGCTCTGTAGATACAGCTAAAATGGTTTCATTTAATCTAGACATTCCCTTTGTTAGTGTTCCAACTGCGGCATCTCATGATGGAATGGCAAGTCCATTTGTTTCTGTAAAAAGTGATAAACCTCATTCAATTGTTGCAAGTGCTCCATTAGGGGTTTTTGTTGATATAGGTGTAATTAAAAAAGCACCAGCAAAGCTTTTGGCAAGTGGATGTGGGGATTTGATTGCAAATATTATAGCTGTAAAAGACTGGCAATTAGGTCATGAAAAGACTGGTGAGTATTATGGAATGTATTCTGCTGATTTGGCCATGATGAGTGCTAAAATAATAATGGAAAATTCTCGCATGTATTCTAAAAAGGGATTAGATGCTAGAGTTATTGTAGAGGCCTTAATCAGTGCAGGTGTAGCATCATGCATTGCAGGTAGTAGTAGACCTTGTTCTGGTGCAGAGCATCTTTTCTCTCATGCGTTAGACAAAATTGCTCCTGGAAAAGGACTCCATGGAGAAAAATGTGGTATTGGTTCTATAATGATTGCAAAGTTGCAGGGTCAAGATTGGAAAAAAATTGTTAAAACATTAAAAGAAGTTGGAGCTCCTACTACTGCAAAACAAATTGGTGTGAAAGAAGACGAAGTCATACATGCATTAATGATGGCACAAGAATTGAGACCTGAAAGATATACCATTCTAAAAGAAATAGAGATGACAGAAAGAAAAGCTATGAATTTAGCAAAGAGTACTAACGTAATTTGATTTAAACTACCTTTGGTTCAGGGGTTTTTTCTTCTTTAGCTTCAGGTTTCTTTATTTGAGCTTGTTTGTTTTGATGAGTTTCAATAAAGTTAACTTTTTCTAAAGAGGATACAAATTTGAAAATATCTAGCTGAATGAAATGTTTCATTATTTGAAGACCATCTGCTCTGAGTATTTCTTCTGGAATGGAGATGTTTGCCTCTTTTTCTTTAATAGTGAATTCAATTTTTGAATTTTCTACTGGTAATCGATTTTGTAGTATTCCTTCAATTTTGTCATTTTCAGAATCCAGTGATTTTATGACATTTACATCGTAGAGAATGGTTTTACCTGCATATCTATGATTATAATCCATTTGAACTCTACCTGAACCAATAAATCGTATTATTCCTCTTTTGTTATCAATTTCAATTGTATCTCCAACAGAAACTTTTTCGGCATCTTCTCCAAGTTTTCTAATTGGAATCATTCTAACCTTGGTTGAATCTCTTTCTCCGAATCCTTTGTCGGGTGTTACTTCAACGGTAAGTTTGTCACCTACAGCAGTTTTGGTTAGGGCTTCATCTAATCCCTTTAGTACGGGATAAGAAACCTCTCCAATAGAAACTAGTTTTGGTTGGTATTTTACATCAGTTTCATGAATGGAATATTTTTTTGCATCTGCTTCTAGAGTTGTGTCAAAAACTTCTTCAGTGTCTTTAACTTTAGCAGTATAGTCAATAAGTAATAATGAACTTTTATTGAAAGTCAATGTGATCGATCTCGAAATTCCTTATATTAAGTTAACATGGATTAAAGATCTTTTAGTTTCTCTTCTGCAGTTTTAAGACCTGCTTGAGCATCAGTGTCATAACCCATCATAGCTAATGTTGATGAAATTGCAGAAATTGTTCTCATCACATGATATTGACTAACTTCTCCCATACATCCAACTCTGAATACTTTGCCTTTTAGATCTCCAAACCCTCCAGCAACTAGCACTTTAAATTTTTGAGCTAATGTATCTCTAAATATTTTATCTTGTAAACCATCCAAGTAGTTTAAAGCAACAATTGAAATGGAACGATCTTCCTCTTTTGCAAATGGTTTAAGACCTATTGCACTTAATCCTGAATAAAGAGCCTCAGAACAAGTTTTGTGACGTTTGAAAATAGATTCTAATCCTTCTTCTAACATCATGGTCAATGCTTCTCTATATGCATAAAGCAAAGGTAAAGCCGGAGTAAAAGGAGTATGTTTTGATTCTTCATAATATTGGAAATATCTTGCTAAGTTAAAGTACATCGTTGATGGTGGATTTTCTATCATGTATTTTTTCGCTTTAGGACTAACAGATATTGGAGAGATTCCAGGTGGAGCGGCAATTGCTTTCTGTGATCCTGTCATACAAACATCAATGTTCCATTTATCAACTGGAAGTTGTGCACCACCCAATAAAGAAACTGAATCTACAACATAGAATGCATCATTTCGTGAAGTTAAATCTGATACTTTATCTAGATAGCTTACCATTGTTCCAGTAGAAGTTTCGTTGTGAACAACATAGAATGCTTTAACATCTTTATTATTATCAAATGCTTCTTTTACTTGATCAAATGTAGCATTTTGTCCTGGTGGAGTTTCAAGTTTTATTACATTTGCTCCTTGACCAGCAATTAATTGTGAGAGTCTGTTACTAAACTCTCCATTCACAGGAATTATTACTTTGTCATCTTTTTTTATTAGATTAATCACTCCGGCTTCAACTGCACCTGTTCCAGATGCAGAAAGGGCTACGACATCATTTTGGGTTTGAAAAACTTGTTGTGTTTTTTCAACCACATCAGTGTATAATTCTACAAAATCATCACTTCGGTGATTGATAATTGGTGCTAACATTGCCCTCATAACTCGATTAGGCACGTTTGTTGGACCAGGAAGCATTGATAGATATTCCAAATTTTATCTCCAACGAAACATCATTTGGGCTTTATTTATAATTAGAGATTTTTTAATCGTTGTTTGGCATTAGTTTCATTCAAAAAATTTCTAGTTCCATCTGGAACAAATTCTTCCCAGGGCTGATCGCTGAGTATTAGATCTCGAATGTTAGTTCCAGATAAAACGTCTCTTTTAGTAAAAGGGATTGAAACAACCATAGTTTCCCGTTTTGAATAAAGATATTTTGTCATATCATCATTAGTAAAAACCATGTCAAATTTTGGAACGATAATATCAATATTTTCTACCCATTTTTTGTGGTCTTCAAAATCGGGAATAAAATAAATTTCAATTTTATCTCTAATTGAGTCATCAATTGAGGATAGAATCATTTTTTTTCTTTCCTCTGCAGAAAAAGGATTATTTTTTTGGGGAGCTTTGTTTGAGCTTCCTAGACCGACCCATAATTTGTCCACTTTTGATAATGCAAAATGTAAAGCTTCTAGATGTCCTAGGTGAAATGGCTGAAATCTGCCAATTAAAAGACCATTCATACAAAATGATTAGAAAATTCTTTTTAAAAAACTATCATAAAGCAAGCATTCCTTAAAAAAATTATGAAATTTCTGGAAATTGATGGATCATTTGGGGAGGGGGGAGGGCAAATTGTTCGTACCGCAATCACATTATCATGTATTTTGAATCAACCCATAATAATAGAAAACATCAGAAAAAATAGAAAAAATCCTGGCCTAAAACCTCAACATTTTACAGCACTAAAGATTCTAGGAAAAATTTGTAATGCAAATTTAGATCAATTAAAAATTGGAGATACAAGCCTGAAATTTATTCCAAATGATGTGCAAAGTCTTAATCTTAAAGAAAATGTGGGAACTGCTGGAAGTATATCGTTAATTATTCAAGTTTTAATTCCAGTAATTGCAATTTGTAAAAAGAAATTAAAACTTACAATTGTAGGAGGAACAAACGTCCTTTGGAGTCCAACAATAGATTATACTCAAGTTGTTTTAAGAGAAGCATATGCACGAATGGGAATTTATTTTTCAATCAATATAATCAAAAGAGGTTATTATCCTAAAGGTGGAGGAGTAATCGAATTAGAAGTTTTACCATCTGAAAAAATTAATCCAATTATTTTAGATAAACGTAAAACAAAAAATGTAAAAATAATTGGTACATTTTCTAAACTACCTACTGAATTAATAAATAATCAGATTAGGTATATTGAGGGAAAATTAATTGAAAATGAGTTTACTGTTGAAATTCAAGTGAAAGAAGAATCTGCACTTAATTCAGGTGCATCCCTAATGATTAGTAGTATTGATGATAATTCTATTATTGGAATTGATTCTTTGTTTAATATTAAAACAAAAAATTTCAATGTAGATTTGGATAAATTTATTCAGAACAAGCATAGCCTTGATGAACATCTTGCTGATATGCTTGTTTTACCAGCAAGTCTTGCAAGTGGGATAACTATATTTCAAGTTGATAATATTTCAAAACACTTGGAAACAGATTTGTTTGTTGCATCAAAAATCACTGGTTGTAAATATGGAATTGGAAAGTTAAGGGACGGTTATGAAGTAAGAATTGAAGGGATTTCATACTCCGGCATCAAGTAATGATGCAAAGAAAAGAATTGCAACTGATAATACCACCGTAATCTCGCCTAAAATGATAATTTTTTTTCTTAATTTTTGGATTTGTTTAACTGGCATTTGCTTGGACATGATTTGATCTTCAACGTCTTTTCGAATTACTCTAACATGGACTGCATATGTTATGATTAATGCAATTACTAGAACAACCTTAATGGTAAGAAATATGCCATAACTTGTTGCCATTAGCAAATCAGGTTTGCTTAAGAGTAAATGAGAATTATACAGTCCTGTAATCATTAGAATAATTAATGATGGAACTGCAACTTTGTTGAATCGTTTACCAACTTTAATCATAATTTGAATTCGTTCTTCAGTTGAAGTGGTGATTGTTTTTAGTATGGGTGAAAATATAATTCCAATGAAAATAGAACCTCCAACCCAAATTGCAGCAGCAAGAAGATGTATCCATGTAAGAATTGCTTGCTCTATGGCCACAAAATTTGGTAAGTTAAATCAAATATTATGTATTTGGATCTTGACAACCTTTTTTAGTTGATTATAATGTGCAATCATTGATTTGGCTCTTCAAAGTAAAATTTTACTTTATGCTGCAATTGTAGGATTGTTAGGTTTAATGGGAATAATCTTTTGGTATGGTAATCTAGATGCTCCAGAATTAGAGCAGGTTGAAATTGAATTAAAAAATGTTGAAGTTAGCAGCGTAAACAAAGTAGCAAATACTGCAAAATTGAATGTAACATTTTTGGTAAAAAATCCTAGTGAGACAACATTTACAGTTTCATTGATTGGTTATCAATTATACGCAGATGGGGGGTTATTGGGTTCTGGGCAATATTCAACTGTAGATATTGCAATGCCTGGAAGAGCAATATTTAGTTCCGGAGTAGAAATTCCATTAAAAAATACATTTGAACTTAACAGGTCAGATGTAAATAATGAAATCTATCAAGCCATTCTAGATGATAATATCAATAGTTTCAGAGCTGAAGGTATCATTGCAACAGAAAGTGCTTGGAGTGCAAGTGAAAAGGAATTTGATAGTTCTACATGAAAAAAGTGGGCCGAGTGAGATTCGAACTCACGATCACCGCCGTGTCGAGGCGGTATCCTAACCGGCTAGACTACCGGCCCATTGAAAAACAAGACTAGCTACAGACATTATTAACGTTTAACAAATGAAAGGTGGAATAAAAGTAAAGATGACTGAAGAATTCACTGAGGAGGAGAAAAACGGCTTATACAAGGCAATTCATTCTAGAAGAGACGTTAGGTCACATTTTACCTCTAAACTAATAGAAGATGAGGTTTTGTCTAGAATCCTAAATGCTGCACACCACGCACCTTCGGTTGGTTTTTCACAACCATGGAATTTCATTTTGATTAAAGATTCTCAAACTAAAGCAAGAATCAAGAAATCTTTTGAGGAAGAAAAAGAACGTTCTTCACAGTTGATTGAAGAACCTAAAAAATCAAAATATCTTTCATTCAAACTGGAAGGAATTTTAGAATCGCCTGTAAATCTTTGTGTTACTTATGATCCATCAAAATTTGGTCCTTTTGTAATTGGACGATCAAGTATTCCTGAGGCTGGATTGTATAGTGTTTGTTGTGCTATTCAAAACCTTTGGCTTGCAGCAAGAACAGAAAGTGTGGGTCTTGGTTGGGTAAGTATCCTTTCAAATGAGATTCTAAAAGAAGTGTTAGATTTACCAAGTCATGTTGTTCCCGTAGCATACTTGTGTTTAGGATACGTTGATGAATTTGCATCAAAGCCTGACCTAGAAACTGCAGGCTGGCTTCCTAGACTTGATCTAAAAGATGTAATATATTTTGAAAAATGGGAAGACAAAGAAAATTTAAGTTGGAAAAACATACAAAATATTATCAAAACGAATCCTGACTACGCTTAAATAATTACAAGTATTTTTTTTGCTGGGCTTGTGGCGCAGAGTCAATTTGACGCGAAACATGGATAGCGTGGTAGCCTCCTAAGTTACAGGTCGAGGGATCGAAGCCCTCCAAGCCCGTTTTTAAAATTTGAAAGAAATCAATTTCGGTTTAAATAGAAAGATGGATTTGGAAAGTCATGAAAGTTGTAGTAATTTCAGCAAGTCCTAGAAAAAATGCCAATACTCAATTAGCTATGAAACATGTTTTTGAATACATCAAATCCAAAGAGGCAGATGTTAAATTCATTAATCTCTCTGAAGGTCAAATTGAATGTTACAGAGGTCCAGAGGAAGAGTACAATGAAGCTACAAAAAATGCAGCTAAGGATATTATGGATGCAGATGTATGGTTAATTGGATCTCCAATTTATAATTCATTTTTTAGTTCAGCATTAAAAAATTTATTTGAATATGTTAATTATAAAAAAACAGAAGGTAAGGTTGCAGGTATGGTGATAATGGCTGCAGGAAATATTGGATTTATCGACGTTCAAACTATGATAACTCAATTACTATCATATTTTCAAGTGATTACTAATCCTAAAGCAGTGTTTTTGACGGTAGATTCTATCTCTAATAATGCCTTATCTGATGATTCTGCAAAAGAGAGATTAAAAGAGATGGTGGATGGAACACTTAACATGGCATCTAAACTTCGAGAATAGAATAATGATATTATCTTATTATTAAAAAAATTACAACATTTTATTCTCAATAAGGTTTTCAAATAAGTTTCAATACAGGACACAAAATTTGTATTCATAAGTTCCATCTTCAACTGGATCATATAGTTGAGTATCTATTTTGTTATTTGTATTATTAAATTTAAATAATTACTGGATATTAAGATGATTAGTATTTTTTCCAATGGAGATTAACATTTTAAAAATAATTTTTAGTTATCACTTGTAAATTTTCTATTATACTAAAAATACATTCCAAATTGGGCTTTAAAAAAGTGGAAGAGTAAAATATTATCATAATATAGAAATTATGTCAATGAATGTGAAAAAAGATCCAACTGAACTATGTTCATGTAAATGTCATTATGGTGGTGCGGTTAGTTGTCCTGGATGTAAAGAAAATCACGGAATAGTATATTGTCACTGTAAAGATTAGTATTATTTTTTTGATGCTAACATCTTAAGATTTGCAAGTTCCGTCTTTAAGGATTCAATTTGGACCAAAGTTTGTAAATTAGAAATTTCTTGATTCAATCTTTCAATCTCATCATCTTTTATTTTTACGGTTTCTTTTAGAGAATTTAGATCTTCAGTTAATTCTGTTTTTGCTTCTTTAATTTCACTTTGGCTTGCACGTCTTCCATCTGCTGTATAAATTTGGGTAACTTGTAGAGAATTATTCAAGCTTTTTTTTTCGTGTATGGTATGAGATGTATGTTTTTGTGTATAGTCAGTACTCCTTTGAGATATCCAGCAGACAATGGTTAGGAACCAAGTTATTGGGACTGCAATGATAAACACGATTTGTAGAATATCTGCAATGTCTACGAAAATAGGCCACAAACCTGTTAGTATTGCTGCAAATGTTCCTGTTGCTATAGTAGCTAAATGGTTTCCTAAATAGCCCATTATCTAGTCAGAAAATTTCATCGCTTATAACAGTAATGCTAGAAATCAACAAATGAGAATTATTAAAAAGAAAAAAGAGCTAAATTTATTCGTCTTCTTCAGGAGTAGTTTTAGGCATGTCAGATTGTAAGACCTGGATTTTTTGTAATAATTCAGTTCTAAGATCGCGTGCTACTCTTCTAACAGTTGGACGTGGCACTCCAAGTTCATCTACTACTTTGGTATAGATGTCTTGTTTGTCAGTTACTCCTTTGTCTAAATAAGAATTAATTGCTTCTTTAATGATCGTGCTCTGATTTGTACGATTCAACGAGTTTTTATTTTATTCGTTCTATATAACACTATAACTTTTGAAATTAGATTTATTTTGTTTCTAATCTATTTTTGAAAACTATTAATTTTACAAACTTCATTATGTAAAATCTATCTAAAATAAAAATAGTAATTTTATTAACGAATTGCGTATTAACATTTGAAAAAATTTCATTTTAAAATAACCATCTTTAATAGTTTTCAAAAATATTTACACAAAAGACTCTTAAGGTGAAACCGTAGAAATTCATTATTGAGTAATATTATTATTGATACAAAATTTGGGAAAATTTCCTTTAAATTACTTCCAGAACTGTCTCCTGAGACGGTCAGAAACTTTGAAAAATTAGCCAAAGACGGATTCTACGATGGAACTCTTTTTCATAGAGTTATTCCAGGATTTATGGTTCAAGGCGGAGATCCAAATACCAAAGGAGGCAATAAAGGTAGTTGGGGGATGGGAGGCCCGGGTTACTCTATCAAGGCTGAATTTAGTTCAAGATCTCACTTGCGTGGTATTGTTTCTATGGCAAGATCACAAGATCCAAATAGTGCTGGGTCACAATTTTTCATCGTAACAGCTGATAGTACATTTTTGGATAGACAGTACACTGTCTTTGGTGAAGTAATTGAAGGAATGGAAGTTGCCGATAAAATTGTGAATTTACAAAAAGATGGTAATGACTGTCCTTTGGAAGAGGCTAAAATGCTTCATGTAACCGTGGAATAGATGAATTTTTACTCTGTTGTTTTTTTAATAATTTTTTCATTAACAATCATCATTCCAGTAGCGAATGCCCAAATTTTAAATGAAGAATCAAACCAAAAGTCAATTCAAGTTACAATTAGTTCAACAGGAGAAATGCATGTAATACATGAAATTAAAGTTCTAGGTGTACCTAGCCAAATTGATTTGATTGATGGTACAATATCAAATCTTACAGTTAAAGATCAAGAAGGTAATGAACTACAGTATGGGACAGTTGGAGATAACAACTCTTTGATGATCTTACCATCAAATAAAGAAGTAATTGTAGGATATGATATTGTAGATGAATTAGTCCTAAAAGATAATGTTTGGGCTTTAGATTTTCTTTATCTTGACAATGTATCTTTTATATTTCCTCAGCAAGTAGACCTTATTTTTGTAGGTGGCAAACCTGCATACCTAGGTGAAAAAAATGGAATTTTATGTCATGGTTGTCAAATGATTTTGGAGTATTCTTTAGAT